>CAMVMQ010000085.1 GCA_947168625.1 uncultured Caryophanales bacterium | reverse complement strand
CTGATATTAATACTATATTTGGAGCAGTAATTAACGAAAATTTAAATGATGAAGTTATTGTAACAGTAATAGCTACTGGTTTTGAAGAGCAAAGTGAACCATTATATCATAGTTTTAATTCAACTAAGAGAGAAGAATTATTCAATGATTCAACAGATGATTCTGATGGGGATTTAGATATCCCTCCATTCTTAAGAGATAGAGATAATTATTAGGATACTAAATTTTAGTATCTTTTTTGTTATACGAATTGAAAAAGATTATGTTTTTACCTTAAAAAGATAACATTATACAGTTATCAGTTTAAATAATAATTAACTAATAGTAAACTTTCTTGCATTTTTTTATGGAACTGATATAATTATACTAGGATGTGGTTTTAAATGATAGAACTAGAGATGGTAGAGGGAATTGGTCCCAAGACAAAAGAGTTAATTGAAAAAATAGGTATTCATAGTGGTGAAGAATTAATAACTCATTATCCATTTCGTTATGATATATTAAAAAGAAGTGATTTAACTATTATAAATGATGGTGATAGAATTGTAATAGATGGTTTAATTGAAGGACAGCCTACAGTTATATATATTAATAAGTCTTTGAAAAAGATAATTTTTAGAATAAATACAAAGACTAATATCTTAAATGTAACTATATATAATAAAGCTTATTTATATCAGGATTTAAAATCTGGTAGAGAAATAACGGTAATTGGTAAATATCATAAATTAAAAAATACAATAGTAGCATCGGATATTCGCTTTGGACTTCTTCCTCCAAATGCTGAGATAGAACCTATATATCATACTACTAATGGATTATCTTCTAAACAAATTGGTAAATTTGCTCTTTCGGCTTTAAACTTAGAATATCAAATAGATAATCTTGTACCAAGATATTTAGAAGAAAAATATAATTTAATGTCTAAAAGTGAAGCTTTACTTAATGTTCATTTACCTAGTTCTATTATATCTTTAAAGAAAGCAAGGCAAAGAATTAAATATGAAGAATTATTTATGTATATGTTAAAGATTAATTATTTAAAAGATCGAATAGTATCTGATAGTAATGCAATTACAAGAAAAATTGATTATACTAAAATAGATAATTTTATTGATAAATTACCATTTAAATTAACTTTAGATCAAGAAAGGGTTGTTAAAGATATTTTAAAAGATTTAGAAGAAAAAAAGAGAATGAATAGACTATTACAAGGTGATGTTGGAAGTGGTAAAACAGTTGTTGCTTTTATAGCTATTTATGCTAATTATTTATCAAAACATCAATCGGCATTAATGGCTCCTACTGAAATACTTGCACGTCAGCACTATGAAGATGCACTAAAAGTATTTGCTAAATATAAAATAAATATTGCTTTATTAACTTCTAGTACTAGTCTTAAAGAAAGAAAAGAAATATATAAAGGACTAGAAAGTGGTGATATTAATTTAATTATTGGTACTGTTGCTTTAATTCAAGATAAGGTTACTTTTAAGAATTTGGGTCTAGTGGTAACTGATGAGCAACATCGTTTTGGAGTTAATCAAAGAAATACTTTTAAGAGTAAGGGCGTAACTCCAGATGTCTTATCGATGAGTGCAACGCCTATCCCAAGAACGTATGCGTTAACTATATATGGTGATACTGATGTATCATCAATTAAGACAAAGCCTATTGGAAGAAAAGAAGTAATAACTTATTTTAAGAAAGAGAAAGATATTACTGAAGTATTAGAGATGATGAAAAAGGAACTAGATAGTAAACATCAAATCTATGTCGTAGCTCCAATGATTGAAGAAGAAGATAGTAATAATAAGGAAAGTGTAAAAGATTTAGAAGAAAAGATGAATAAAGCCTTTGGTAAGATAGCAAATATTGGCGTTATTCATGGTAAATTAGATTCTAAAGAAAAAGAAAAAATAATGAAAGAATTTGAAAGTAATAAAATTAATATTTTAATTAGTACTACTGTTATTGAAGTAGGAGTAAATGTTCCTAATGCTTCAATGATTGTTATCTTTAATGCTAATATGTTTGGCTTGTCTACTTTGCATCAGCTTCGTGGAAGAGTAGGAAGAGGAAATGTGCAAAGCTATTGTATCTTAATTGCTCCCAAGTCATATGAAAGATTAAAATTTATGGAAACTACTTCTGATGGATTTAAAGTAAGTGAATATGATTTTTTAGAAAGAGGAGAAGGAGATTTATTTGGCACAATGCAAAGTGGTGATTTAGAATTAAAAATGGCTAATATCAAAAAAGATTATCGTATGCTTCTTAAGGCTAAGGAGGATGCTGATGAATTTATTGGCACACTTCTTACATTCAGTACTAATCCTGAATTTGAGCCGTTTTTTAAGGAATTATCAAGGATTGAAAATCTTGATTAATTGTAAAGTGTCAATTAATTGTAAATATTTGTAAAAAAGTCTTGCAATTTACTTTATTTTATATTATGATAAATATGTCATAGAGATATGACGAACGCACTCCACGAACTATGTGGGTGTGATAACCAAAACCCCCTGAAGA
>CAMVMQ010000084.1 GCA_947168625.1 uncultured Caryophanales bacterium | reverse complement strand
GACTAGGAGTACCACAGACAATAACAAGTACAGTTACAAGTTTAAAAATGGATACTTATAATAGATTAATAGAATATCTAAAATAAAGGAGAAGAAAATGAGTAATTTAGAATTAAAAGTAAAAGAAAAAGTAGATGAAAAGAGTATTGAAGGGTTAGTTAATGAGAAAGAAATAACTGAAAAGAAAATTGAAAAATCATTAAACTATGACGAACTATCTAAAGAAGAAAAAGAAGCTATTGAAGAATTTAATAGTAAATTAGACATTAATGATGCTGCTCAAATACTACAATATGGAGTAGCAGCTCAAGAGAAAATATCAAAGTTCTCAGATAGCATTCTAGAAGATGTTAAAACAAAAAATACTGGTGATGTAGGAAATCTTTTAGCAGACCTAGTTAGTCAAATCAAATCATTCGATAAAGATATCAGTGGTACATCTAAAAAGAACTTTATCAGTAAATTATTTTCAAGTGCTAAAAAAGAATTTGACTTTATCGTAGCAAAATACAGCAAGATTGAAAAGAATATCGATACTATCGAAGGCGGATTAGAAAAAGATAAAATACAAATGTTAAAAGATATAACTGTCTTTGATACCATGTATGAAAAAAATTTAGAATACTTTAAAGAAATATCTCTATACATAATCGCAGGTGATAAAAAACTAGAAGAACTACGTACAGTAGAACTTCCTAAACTAAAAGAAGCTGCAGAGAAAAGTGGAGATCAAATAGATGTTCAAAAAGTAAATGATATGGAAGCACTAATTAATAGATTTGAAAAGAAAATCTATGACTTAAAGACTACTAGAATTATTTCTATACAAATGGCTCCTCAAATTAGATTACTACAAAATAATGAAGCTGAATTAGTAGAAAAGATTCAAAGTTCCATTACAAATACCATTCCATTATGGAAAAATCAAATGGTCTTAGCTCTTGGTATTAATAATGCTAAGAATGCACTAAAGTCCCAGCAGGCAGTATCTAAATTAACTAATGAAATGTTAGTTAAGAATAGTGAAACTTTAAAACAAGGTTCAATTGATATCGCTAGAGAAAGTGAAAGAGCTATTGTGGATATCGAAACACTACAAAAGACAAACCAAGATTTAATCGAAACATTAGATTCAGTAATTGCTATTCATGAAGAAGGTAGAGCTAAGAGAAAAGAAGCTGAAGCTACTCTTGAAGATATTGAAAAAGAATTAAAAACTAAAATGTTAGAAATACATGTTAAAGAAAAATAGGTGCATTATGAGGGAAGATTATTTTAAAGATATATATAAAGATTTCTTTGGAATAGAATCAGTACCTAAAATTGAAGCAAAAAAGGAAGAAGAAAAAGAAAAAGTGGGGCCACAAGAAGAGATGGCCTCACTCTTCCTTAAAATAAACAATTTAAATATTGATGAAGAAGCCAAAGATTTACTTAAAAAAATGATTGAATATATGCGTAAGTATAATGAAGGACTTGAGACTAATTATGTTCCATTTAGATTAATCATAAAAACCAACACAGACACACTAGTACATAATATCAATGATATCTTATATACCGCTGGACAGTATTTTAAATATATTGATACTAAGCAAAAAGTATTATCATTATATAAAATAAATAAAGAAGAAAATTATCATGATTATGGTTTCTTACTTATCCATGATTTAAATGGATTAAATATCCTAGAGGATCGTGATATTAAAACATTTATCTATGACTTTGAAAGTTATTTGAAAGAAGATAATAAAAGTATTACATTAATTACTGGTACAGATGAAGAATTAACTAGTTTCTTTTTAGGTAGAGAAGATATAAAGAATAAATACTTTAATTTTGAAATAGAAGGAATAAATCCTGATGTCCAAGATATATATAATGATATTCTAGATAAAGTAGAAGTAAGTGATGATATAAAAGTAAAATTATTAGATTATATAACAAATACATATAATAATGATGTTGATTATATTACATATGAAAATGATTTAATAAAATATATTTCTTTTAATAAGGAATTACCTAAGTTAAAAGAAGAAAAAACATTAGAGGAAGTATTTGCTAGTTTAAATGAATTAGTAGGTTTAGAAAAAGTAAAGAAAGTACTACATGAATTAGTAGATGTAATTACCTTAAAAGAAAAAGCCGGAGATTCTTTAAACATAAAAGATATCAATTTACATATGGTTTTCTTAGGTAATCCTGGTACTGGTAAAACTACTATTGCTAGATTAATATCTGATATCTTATATAATTTAAAATATATTAAAGAAAATAAATTAGTCGAAGTATCAGTAAAAGACTTAGTAGCGGAATATGTTGGACAAACTGCTCCTAAAACTATGAGTGTCATTGAAAAAGCTATGAATGGCGTATTATTTATCGATGAAGCATATGCACTAGCAGTTAAAAATGATAATTCATATAATTCTGAAGCAATAGCTATATTAATCCAAGCCATGGAAAACTATCGAGATAAATTAGTAGTTATCTTTGCTGGATATACTAAAGAGATGCAAGACTTCTTAAATTCAAATTCTGGTATTACATCTAGAATAGGATATACATTAGAATTTGATGACTATACTACTAAAGAATTAATTGAGATATTTAAAACATTTACGAATAAAGCAGGATTTATTG
>CAMVMQ010000083.1 GCA_947168625.1 uncultured Caryophanales bacterium | reverse complement strand
CTGCCATTAGAAAGTAAAACACTAACTTAATTGTTAGTGTTTTTGTATTTTATTTATTTTCTTGCAGTTATTCCATAATATCTTCTTAAAAGTCTTATTATTCAATTGTTCGTATTTCTTTGATATATTCATCTAGCATTTCATCACATTCTGGATAATATTTTAGTACTTTTTCACCACAACCGGTACCTAATTCTAATATTTTTGAATTCTTTTTAGTAGCTTTATTTAATTTTTTACTTGTGGTATTAAAAAGAACCTCCTTTCATGAAAGGCAAAACTACCACAAAACTTTCCTGTGATATATTTTATTATTCATGATGAGATTCTTAGGTTCTTATCATTATTAATCCCACTTATAAAAGTGTCATGGTAATAAAATGCGAATAACTAATTGATTTATTACGCTTATAATGTATCATAAAAATATAATCTTGTCATATCAATTAATATTGTCCATGCTTTATTTCTAATTTTTTAACTTTCTTTTTATCTTTATCAGCCTCATACCATCTATCTTTTTCGCTGAAAAGAATTTCTTCTGGTTCAAAGTATTGAATATTTCCTTTTTCGTCTGAGTAGATATCTAAGAAGTAGGCTCCGACTGCATTTGATATGCCTTTTTTTTGTTGAAATTGTGTTTTATAACATAAACAAGGCACCATAACACATTGAACATTTCGATAACTAAAAGCATAACTTCCATGATAATGTCCAATTAATAGTATTTTGGGTTTTTGATGTGATTCTAATATCTCAATTCTTTTTTGAGGTTTATATGACCATGATTGACTTTTGCCATCCCCTGGATGATCAAGTAATATTTTTACTTTATCTATGGATATTTCTCCAACATCTTGACCTAAATATTTCATATCTTTTCTACATCTAGTAACAATATTATTAATAGTAGCTCCACCATTTTTATAATGTGTTTCATCATGACTACCTAGAATATAATAAGTAGTCATACCATCAATTTCTGGGTACATATCTATGACATAATTTGCTTGCTCATCAAAATTATGTAGGAATTGTTGTCTAGGATTTTCAGGTCTATTTGGATAATTACCATCTACAAGGTCTCCGACATGTAGTACTGTTTTTATGCCCCTATTATATGCTTCTTCGTATACATTATTAAGTAAATGTAATTGTTGATGATTATTTCCAAAATGAGTATCAGAAACAACACATATTTGATTATGGTTTAACTTAGGGTCATCAATACTAATTTTACTTGTTACAGCTCTTCTTGTAAAATTCTTTTTAAATATGGCATTGTTTTCTTCATAATCAATAGATACATTTTTACCATATAAATTACATAATTCTACAATACCTGTTATTTCTGAAATTGAAAAATTAAATTTACTTGCAAATGTTTCTATTGGCATATCATTTCTGATGTACTTGTATATTTTATTAACAAATTCTAAACTTGTATCTTTATTTTCTATCATTTTAGTTCTCCTTTTTTAAGATTTTCTTTTTAGCTTTTAAATAGTCATCTTTAATTGTTTTATAATATGGGGAACTTATTGCCCTAAAACTTTCTAATTGTCCTTTTTGATTCGTTCTTACTGTTATATACCAAGCTCCAATAGTATTGGAGTATCTTTTATCAGTCATTTCTTTAGTAGTAGCACAAATGCTTGGTATAGATATGCAGTGTACACCCCTATAAGTGAATTTATCCATTTGCAGATTTCCACTATATAGTATGATATCAGGTTTATCTTCACTTCTGTAGGAATCTATTTGTTGTTGGGCTCTATAGGATACAGTATATGGTTTAGCTAATTTAGAACTCATTATTTGCATTACTGTTTTATCTATAGTTATATCACACGATGTTCTTCCTAGATATATTAAATCTTTTCTTAATTCAGAAATTCTTTTTCCAACATTTATTTTTCTCTTTTCTAAATGTTTATCATCTATTTTTCCAGTAATTAAATATGTTTTCATACCTTCTATTTTAGGATAGTTTTCTACAATATAATCAATTTGCTCTTTGGTATCATCGGCAAAATTTGTTTCGGCATATTCATTATTTAAAGGATATAATCCAGCCGAAATATTTCCACAATGAATAACATTGGTGTATCCCATTTCATAACCTTTTTGATAAATATCATTTAGAATAGATAATTGTTCATATTTAGAACCTAATCTAGTATCAGCAATGGCAATAAATTTAAATTCATTAGAATCATTAGTTTGAAATTGATAAGTATTTTTTTCATGGTATTCAATGTCTCCCATATTTAACATATAAATATCATCAATACCTTTTTTAATAGCTATATTGATTCCTTTTTCTTTGATATGATTTACTAATCCTAAAATTTCATAAGAATTCATATCCATCTCTTTACATATTGCTGTTAAATTTTTTTCTTTTGAAATTAAACATAAAAACTTATTAATTGTTTCTGTACTATACTTCATAAAACCTCCAAAAAAAAGAGTGTAGAAAAAATCTAACTCTTATAAGTCAATTATAGCAATAACATAAATGGAATTAAAAAAACATCCCTTTTTCATATTACCACTCCTTACTATAATAAAATGATATCATTTCATTTATTTAAAGTCAATAAGTATTAAAGTAATTCTTTTAAACTTTTTATTTTACCTTTTTCTT
>CAMVMQ010000082.1 GCA_947168625.1 uncultured Caryophanales bacterium | reverse complement strand
CACATATATGAATTAATTCTTATTTGTGAAAATATATAACTATATTTATATAATTATTATAACCACTCACCAAATTTTTTAATATATATACTTTTTACTATTTGTGCAATTACTCCATATATTACTACAAAACCAATTAAATATAAATAATATATAGCTGGTAATATTACGAAGTTAAATCCTGTTGTAAAGCTTAATACTATAGGTACAGTTATAGTTGCAACTATTGTTAAGAATGTTAATAGTAATAAAGTATTACTTGGTCTAGATTTTGTAATATGATTTGTTCTTATATAGAATATCATAAATGTTTCTGTAACAATACACTCAACAAACCATGCTGTTTGGAAATAAGCTTGTAAATTCATTGAATTATATTTTAATACAAACCAGAATACTAGGAATGCTACTATATCTGTAATTGATGAGATAACTCCAAATACAACCATAAATCTTCCTATTGATTTTATTTCCCACTTTTTTACTTTCCTTAAGAAAACTTCATCAACATTATCATATGGTATACCAATTTGTGATAATTCTACAATAAAATCTTGTATTAACATTTGAATTGGTAATAACGGTAAGAATGGTAAAAATATAGATGCAATTAAGATACTAAATACATCCCCAAAGTCTTGACTTAAAGCTAGTTTCATATATTTTAATATATTTCCATAAACAGTTCTACCTTCTATAACACCATTATGTATTACTTCTAAGTTTTGTTCTAAAAGAATTATATCACTTGATTCTTTGGCAATATCTGTTCCTCCATCTACACTTATTCCGACATCAGAACTTCTTAGTGCTGGAGCATCATTTACTCCATCACCCATATATCCTACTGAATGTCCATTTTTTCTTAGAATTGATACTACTCTTTCTTTTTGCATTGGATTCATTCTTGCAAATATATCTATTTCTTCTACTTTTTTACTTAGTTCATAATCATTTAATTCATCTATTTCTTTTCCAGTTAAAATTTTAGTTTCTATTCCAACAGCATTACATATATTTTTAGTTGCAAAAGCATTATCTCCAGTTAGTATTTTTATATCTACACCATATTCTTTTAATTTTTTTATAGTTTGTTCTGCTGATGGTTTTGGTGGATCCAAGAATGCAATTAAGCCAATTAATGTAAAATCCACTTCATCTTCTGCATCATACTCATCTACACCAGTATATTCTGGTTTAACTGCTAGAGCAATTACTTGCATTCCATCTTTTGCCATTTCTTCGGCTTTTTTATTTACTTTTTCTGTTATTTCTTTTGTAATTGGAACCTCTTCTCCATTTACTCGTGCCATATCACATACTTTTACTATTTCTTCTAATGCTCCTTTGGCAATTACTCTAATTTTATCATGATGAGTCACAACTATTGATGATCTTTTTCTCATATAATCAAATGGAATTTCATCTATTTTTTTATAGTTAGATATATCTACATTATGACTTTTGGCATATTGAATTATAGCTTTATCTACTATGTTTTTATACCCCGTACCAAGAGAACTATTAACATATGCACATTTTAGTACATAATCATCATCTTCTCCATCAACATTAATATACTTTTGTAGTTCAATGTTGTTCTTTGTAAGAGTTCCTGTTTTATCAGTACATAACACATCCATAGAACCTAAATTTTGAATTGATTTAATACTTTTAACTAGAGTATTCTTTTTAGCTAATGCTTTACTTCCTTTAGTTAAGTTAACATTAACTATCATTGGTAACATACTAGGTGTAATACCTACAGCGACTGATAAAGCGAACAATATTGCTTGATTGATATTTCCTCTTATCATTCCATAAATTACAAATACTAATATACAAATTATCACCATACATTTAATAAGAAGCCCTGTAATATGATTCATACCTTTATCAAAAGTTGTTTCTTCTTTAACTACTTCTTTTTGTTTGTTCATATTACCTATAAATGTATCAAGTCCAGTTTTAATAACTACACCTTTTCCTTGACCACTTATAACATTACAACCCATTAAACATATATTATTCATATCTATAGGATCATTAGGTTTACTTTCTGTATTGATATTCTTTTCTACTGCTGCACTTTCACCAGTAAATGCTGATTGATTAATAAATAAGTCTTTACTTTCAAACAAATATAAATCTGCTGGTATAACACTTCCTGCACTTAATGTAATAATATCTCCATAGACTACTTTTTCTTGTCTTATTTCTTTTTGTTTACCTTCTCTTATAACATCAGTAAATATTCTTATTTGTTCTTTTAATTTTTCATTAAATTTATATGTGGACCAATCTTGACTAAACCTTATAATAACACTTATTAATGCAATACCAAGTATTATAAAAACACCTATTTTATCATCTGTAATAAAATCAATTGTGGCAAGTAAAAATAATATTAAGACAAACTTATCTTTTAATGCTTCAAACATAAAATATAATGGGGTTTTCTTTTTTCTATTAGTTGCGATGTTTTCTCCATATTCTTCTAATCTATGACGAAAAGCATTTATATTTAGTCCATCTTCATTTGTTTTAAATAGTTCCATTATTTCTTCTTTACTTTTAGAAGATAATTCTTTGTACTCTAAATCATTATTCATTATTCTCACATCCTACAATTATTTTACCATAAAATTAAATAATTGAATTATTGAATGTGACTTAATTTAAAAAGACTAGATTT
>CAMVMQ010000081.1 GCA_947168625.1 uncultured Caryophanales bacterium | reverse complement strand
TTTTCTTTATCTATAATATATTCATAATATGAGTTAATCTTACATTCTAGATTGATATTACTATCATATTTCTTTTCATCTCTAATTAGTAAAGTAAGTAATTCATTTAATCTTTTAGCATCATTGATATTTGCTTTCCTAATGCTATAATTCATAACTACATTTTCTCTAAGACATCAATACCAAGAATATTAAGAAGCATCTTATTAGTCTTAAATACTATTTCTGATAATGCTAGATAAGACTCTTTTTTAGTAGTATCTTCTTCAGTTAATATTTTAACTGAAGCATAGAAACTATTAAAGGTATTAGTAAGTTCATATAAATAATCACATATATAATTTAATGTTCTTTCATTAAATGATTTATCTAAAATAGAAGGTACTTCGAGTAATTTTAAGATGATATCTTTTTCATAAGTACTATATATTCCAGTTACTTTATTCATACTATAGTTATTTTCTCTAGCTTTGTCAAGAAGAGATTTCATTCTCATCGTAGAATATAATAGATATACTCCTGTTTTACCATTCATATCACTAAATTTTTCAATATCAAAGATATAGTCAGTACTTCTATTAGGAAGTAAATCAGCATATTTTAGGACAGCACATGTTAGTGTATTAGATATTTTTTCTTGTTCTTCTTTATCTAGATTATTATTTATTTTCTTCTCTACTTCTAGTTTAACATTATTTATTAAATTAGATAGAGTCATTACTCCACCATCTCTTGTCTTAAATGGCTTTCCATCTTTTCCATTCATCGTACCAAAGCCCATAAAATCTAGTTTAACGTTTTCTGGTACTATTCCCGACTTATAGCAGACTCTAAATACCTGCTCGAAATGAAGTGCTTGTCTATTATCAACAACATACCATATTTCATCTGGATTATATTCTTTCATTCTCTCCCAAATTGTTGCTATATCAGTAGTTTCATATGATACACTTCCATTTGATTTAACTAGTATTAATGGTGGTATTTCTACTTTATCATCTTCTTTTTTTACGTCTACAACTTGGGCTCCTTCACTCTCATAAACTAGTCCTTTTCCTTTAAGATAGTTTACGACATCATCGATATATTTATCAGCATCACTTTCACCATTCCATAAATCAAAGCTTACATTTAGTTTATCATATAATTCTTTTATATTAGCTACTGATACCTCAATTATTTTCTTCCAAAGAGCGAAGTATCCTCTTTCTTTCTTTTGTAATTTATAGGTAATAATTCTAGCTTCATCTAAATATTCTTCGTCTTCTTTAGCTTTCGTACTAGCTATTGGATATATTTCTTCTAAATCTTTATTAGTAACTGGTGCCTCAGTAGGATACTCTCCAGTATAATTTTCATCAAAGTATACCCACTCAGGATGTCTTTTCTTTAGTTCTAAGATAATTAATCCCATAGGTCTACCCCAGTCGCCTAAATGAACATCTCCAATTACTTCGCAGTCTAAAACTCTAGCTAGTCTTTTAAGTGCTTCACCAATATTGGCACTTCTTAGGTGTCCTACATGTAATGCTTTAGCAACATTAGGTCCACCGTAATCGATTATTATCTTTTTCTTTTTACTTTCACATTTATTGATATTAATATTTTCTTTTACTTCATTCATATAATTAATAAGAGCATTATCAGAAAAAGATAAGTTAATAAAACCAGGGCCAGCAACATTTACATTACTAAAAGTATTATCTTTATTAAGCTGCTCTACTATTTCATTTGCTATAATATTAGGGTTCTTTTTATATGTTTTAGCAAGACTCATAACACCATTATATTGATACTCTCCAAGATCTGGTCTAGATGATGTTACTAGACTCACTTTATCAGTATCATAGCCACATTCTTTAATAATATTTTTTAATTTTTCTTCTAATTTATAAATAAAATTATTCATAATAATCCTTTCTAAAATAAAAAACAGGATTTCTCCCGCTTATTATTCTTCAGTCTTTTTTGTAGTTTTTGCTTTTTTAGGAGCTTTCTTTTCTTCTACGATTTTAGTTTCGACTTTCTTTGAAGTATCTACACCTTTATAAAAACCACATTTAGGACATGCTCTATGAGGTCTAATCTTAGCACCACAATTTGTACATTCTACTAATCCGTTAGCGGTAATTTTATAATGAGTTCTTCTCATATTCTTTCTTGTCTTACTAACTTTTCTAAATGGAACTGCCATCTATCTCACTCCTTCCCTATAATAAATCTTTAAATGGATTATTATCATTATTAGTATTTATCTCATCTTCACTAATAAATCTCCATCCATCTCCCTCTAATTTTATACTCTTATTTTTATCATTAACAGCATATAGAGGAATCTCCACAAGAATATTTTGCCATAAATCTTCAGTAATATCAAGTGTTTTTTGATAATTTAATCTTGTTTCTTCGATTTTTTCTTCTATTTCAGTAGTAAAATCATATGTATAATCTTCTAAAGTAATATTATCAGGTATTATCATTGTACCTGTTATAGTACCAGTAAGTTCGTAGGTATCATCTACTAATTTAGATAAACTACCAGTAAAATGTACATTAGATAATTTTCTAATATCACTTTTTTGGGTTAATTCTAAAGGAATATTTATATCATTATCGATATTTATTTTTTTACCTTTAGTAACTAGTTCAAGCAACTCTATAATCATATAATTTCACCTGCCATATAATTATATAATAATTTTTATAAAATATCAACCATTTTTT
>CAMVMQ010000080.1 GCA_947168625.1 uncultured Caryophanales bacterium | reverse complement strand
ATAAAGAAAAGAATACTAAGAAGATAGTTTATTATTTTACCAAGCTTTTTTCCAAAGAGATTTATATTCTTCAGGTATAAAGATTTATCTTCATCATAATTTAGAATATAAATAAATATAAAAAGGGGTATTAGGCCTATTATATTTCCAATTAATATTGATATATAAGAATCAATATTACTATATTTGATTGTGGTATATAAGCTTATCCCAATAGAAGATGATAGAAGGCATAACACAAGAATACTTTGATATTCAAGACTATTTATTTTCTTTAGCATATTTGATGCCCTCCTTAATAGTTCCTTTTTCATATAACTCAATTTCTGCCTTAATCTTTAATTTAAGATTAGGAAAGATATCTTGATACCAATTATAATATAATTTTGGTTGTTTTTTATAATACATATCACCATAGTTAAAAGCATCTGTATCTTTACTAATATTTTGATATGTTTCAGTTAATTCTCTTTCTAAATAATTATTTAAACTCCTTCTGATATCTTTAACAGTTGATACATCTTCTATATCGGTATTAGTAACTACTTCAAAAGATTTTGCTTTACCAGATAGCGTTAAGATAATAGAATTATTTTTAGTATTTAACTCATATTTGGTATCTAAATTATATAGATTAAAACTTAAATAACTTTCCTGATAGGGAAGAACTATACTAGTACTTTTACTCTCCCTCCTTAATATATTTAAATATTTTGTTTCATCAATAGATAGAAGTCTTATAACCTTACTATCTTTTGTAATTGCACTCCCTCCAATATGAACAGCACTTTTGGGGATAGATGATTCTTTGTTTTCTTTATCATTCCCTTTATCTATATCTCCAGTGATATAAAGAGTAGGTATTATTATTTCTTTATGCGGATTTAAATACATATCTGCTAAATCATTGATAGTTATTTTAGAAGATAATCCTTCTTTATAAGAATTATTTAAAGAAGATAAGATACTAGAAGAAGATAAGTCTTCAAGTAGAGGTTCAATAGCAATTGCTTTTAAGTCTTTATCATTTGGAGCCAGTATTACACTTATTTCTCCTCTAATTTCAGGATTCCTCAAAATATAGTCTAGAGTATTATCTAGGTGATTTTCTAGAATTTCTTTAGATATAATAATGACTTGAATTTGGTTTAAGTAAATTTTTTTGGGAGAAGACAAAATATTATTATTAATAGCAGAAGATAGTGAAGAAGCAGAACTTTTATATAGAGTGAAAGATGAATTTTCTGAGGAAGTAGACTCCTTTTTATTAGCGGTATTAATAACTTGGGCAAGAATAGTATATTCTTCTTCTTCGGTATTATAATCAATACTTAAAGCTGTCACAATAGCTAAATCATTTAATTCTCTATAATTTTGACAGCCGGTCAATAAAAGAATAATTAATAGATAAAATATTTTTTTCATTATTTCACCTTACTTTCTTTTTAGTTATATTATTTGTATAATACTTATCTCTTTTATTTCTTTTGCTAAGAGGATATTTTATAATACTGTTTTTAATTCCTTCTTTTGAAAAAGGTGCAAAAGGTATAAGATAGGGCTTCGAATAAGAATTAATTGAGGATAAATTAGTAATAAAATAGATAAAAACTAAATAGACACCAAACATACCAAAGGTTGAACCACCAATCATAAAGAGAAATCGATACCATTTTGTTGCACTTATTAATTCTGGTTCAGTTATGATTAAAGCAGATATAGCCGTAATAGCTTCGACAATAATCATAATTGGAGATACTATTCCTGCTGAAACAGCAGCTTCACCTAGAATCAAGGCTCCTACTATAGAAATAGCGGATGCTCCAATATTCGGAATTCTAAGATCTCCCTCCCTTAGGATATCAAATGATACTAGCATTAATAGAGCTTCAAAGAAAGCAGGAAAGGGAACTGTACTTCTTCCCGAAGCAAAACTAGTAAGCAAGTCTAAAGGCAACATTTCTTGATTGAAGGTAATTAGAGCAATATACACACCGGGTGTCAATATAGTTATAAAGAAAGAAATATATCTTAAAAGTCTTGTTAGCGTATTATTCATATATTTGGAATCTTTATCATCTTCAGATATAAAGAAATCATTAAAAGATACTGGCATAATTAAAGCGAATGGAGAGTTATCAACAAGTATAACTGTTTTGCCATTTAAGAGAGAATCACACACTCTATCTGGCCTTTCAGTAGTTATTGTAATCGGGAAAATACTTTTATATTCTTTTTCTAAAAGATATTTTAGTGTACTTGAATCTGTTATTCTATCGATATCAATCTTATTCAATTTATTAATAATATAATTTTCTAATTCACTATTTGCTATTCCTTCGATGTGTAAAATACTTATTTTAGTCTTAGTATATCTTCCGATGAAGAGATCTTTATTCCATAATTTATTAGATTTAATTCTTCTTTTAATAAGTCCCATATTAGTCTCAATATTCTCGGTAAAAGCATCCATGGGACCACGAATGGTCATTTCCGTATATGGCTTATCAATACTTCGTGAAAGATTTTTCTTAACCTCTAGAGCTAGCGAGTAATCATTTTCAATAAGAAGAATTACAAAACCATTATTTAAATAATTAACAATATCTTGATAATTATTTATTTCTTTTACTTTTATATTACTAATACAATTCTTAATAACATCATATAGAAATTCATCAGATCTATATTTACTTTCAATTACATCTAAACTACGATAAATATAGTTAGATAATGTATCCTGGGATGTCAATGCTTCATTATAGATAATATCAATTCTTGTTTCTTTAATATATTTTTCTCTATAAATGATATAGGAACTATTATTAGTATCTTTTTTTAATTTATTTATTATTTTATTATTCATATAGACTCCTTATTTTTATTATGGTAAATTGATGGAAAAATAT
>CAMVMQ010000079.1 GCA_947168625.1 uncultured Caryophanales bacterium | reverse complement strand
TTACAGTTAAAGAAGATGGTACTGTTAAAGGAAAAGTTGTAATGAAGAACTATCCTGATACTTATGTAGAAATAAGTAAACAAGATGCTACTACTGGTGAAGAATTACCAGGAGCTACATTAGTACTTAAAGATGCAAAAGGAAAACAAGTAGATAAATGGGTATCAGAAAGTACTCCACATAAGGTTAAGAATTTAAAACCTGGAAAATATACTTTAACAGAGACTATTGCACCAAAAGGATATAAACTAAGTACTGAAACAGTTACATTTACAGTTAAAGAAGATGGTACTGTTAAAGGAAAAGTTGTAATGAAGAACTATCCAAAAGAACCTGAAACTATTTATATTAGTAAGCAAGATATTACAACTGGTGAAGAACTAGCAGGAGCTTATTTAGAAATTAAGAATAGTGATGGAGTTGTTGTTGAGGCTTGGATTTCTGAGACTACTCCTCATAAAGTACAAGGATTAGAACCTGGAAAATATACTTTAACTGAGACTATTGCTCCGGAAGGATATGAATTAAGTAAGGAAGTTATTACATTTACTGTTAAAGAAGATGGAACAACAGATGGTACTGTAGTTATGTATAATAAACCTGAAGAAATAGAAGTACCTAGCACAGCATCATTTAAGACAATTACAGCATCCTTAATCGGAATAGTTATTATTGGTCTTGGATCATTAATAATTTATAAAAATTATAAAAAGAATGAAGAGAATTAATTTTAAATATCAAATAGCAGCAGGAGTAACTCTCTTAATAGTTGGAACTCTTCTGCTATTTTCTAATTATATTAAAGATAAAAGGGATGTTGTATTTAGTGAAATGAACTTAGTTCTATCTAGTATGGATATTGGTCTTACAGATGATACTATGGTACCTATTAATGAAGAAGAAGTAGAAGAACCAGTAGAAGATGTAGTAGAAGAACCAGTAGAAGAAGTGGAAGAACCTGCTTATAATTATGAAGAGTATTTAGGGGTTATTGATATACCGAAGATTAATTTATATAAAGGTTTTTATAGTAAGACATCTAGTTTAAACAATGTTAAGTTTAATTTGTTTGTAGTTTCTGTATCTTCTTATCCAGATACAGAAAGAGGTAATTTGGTGATTGCTGGTCACTCAGGTAATTATAATAATAGTTATTTTAGGGATTTATATTTGTTAAATGTAAATGATGAAATTATTGTTCATTATAAGAATAAGAATTATAAATATGAAATAGCTAAGATATATAATGAAAATAAGGATGGTAGTGTTAGAATTATTAGGGATAATACAAAAACGACACTAACACTTATTACTTGTACTAAAGATGATAAAGAACATCAGACAATCTATATTGCTTATTTAAAAGAAGTGGTATAAATATATTTAAAGGGGGGTGAGAAGATGACTTATTTATCATTTATCGATAAGATTAAATTATTATTTAGTTTGTTATTTGATTTTAAAGGAATACTTATATTTAGTGTACTTATTCTTGTATTTACTATTCTTTACTTATTAAAGAGAATAAATATTAAGAGATATACTATTGGTATTAGTCTTTCATTACTACTTGTATTATTAATTAGTATTATATCTAATTATAAGATATTATCTAATACTTTTGATGACTTTTTTACAGTATTCTTTAGGGGAATTTATTTTCCATCAATATATTTATATATAAGTACATTGGTTATTGTGTTATTTACTTTTATTTTTAGTTTAATTAATATTAAACTAAAGAGAGTTTATAAAATAATAAATAAGATTATGTTTGTTATTAATACGGTATTATTTGCTATAATTATTAATATTATTGCTAAGGATAAAGTAGATATCTTCTCTATTAACTCTTTATATTCTAATACTAAACTAGTAGGTATATTGGAAATTAGTATGAATGTCTTCTTATTATGGATTGGTTCTTTATTTGTTTCCTATATTACTAATTTACTTAGTGATAGAATGGTTACGAAAAAAGAAATCGTAAAAGAAGTAATAGATGATAAAGTGAAAGAAAATATTACATTTAATAAAGAGAATGCTTATATTATGGTTGATAATCCTTTTTCTAAGAAGGTTATTAATGATAGTGGAGATAAAGTACTACCTAATATATCTTATATAAGTAAACATTTTCCAGAAGAAATTCATCTTGTTGAAGGATTTGCTCCAGAATATGTTTATGAAGTAGAAAATAATATTGATGATGTTAAAGAAGAAAATATATCTATAGATGAGATAGATAGTTATGAAAAAGAATCTAAAAATAAAGATGTTCTTACATTTAATGATATTCTAAATGGTACTATTCCTATTTCTTATTATGATAATAAGAAAGAAGAAATTGAATATACACTTTCTAATCCACAAGAGGTATATGAAGGTCATTATAATAGTATTATTAATGAAATAAATAAAAATATTTCTAAAGAAGATGTAATTGAGGAGATTGAATCTAATCCTGTAATTGAAAATGAAACTAAAGAAGAGGAAAATACTTCTAGAGAGGCTATTGTTACTATTACTAAAGAAATTAAGAATAAAAGAGAAGATAATCTTCTTGATGAGACTGTTTCATTAAATGATTTAGTAGATGATGATATGAAGAAAGCTAATGATAGTTATACTGTGGATGACTATAAGAAGATTATCAGTATGCTTAATACTCTTAAAAAGAATGGTATAGATCATAATATAACAATAGACGATGCTGTAGCTCTTAGTCTAATTAACAATTATAGTATTGATGATTGTTTAAAATTTAAAGATATACTTGAAAGTACTTTTAATTAGAATGTAGAATATAACTACATTCTTTTTTATTTAGCTATTTTTTCTTGTAAAGATAAAAAAACTGTGCTAAAATTATTTCGTAAGGTAGGAGAGGAAGAAAGTATATGGAAGAAGTTAAAAAGAAAAATAAAAGAA
>CAMVMQ010000078.1 GCA_947168625.1 uncultured Caryophanales bacterium | reverse complement strand
GCTTCACATCTTCCACCTTTGACATTAAAGCTAAATCTTCCTTTATCATATCCTCTTATTTTTGCTTCTTTTGTTTCTGCAAAAATATCTCTTATATCATCGAATACTCCAGTATAAGTAGCAGGATTACTTCTTGGGGTTCTTCCTATTGGGCTTTGTGTTATTTGTACTACTTTATCAACGTTTTCTATTCCTTTTACTTCTTTATACTTTCCTGGTCTTAATTTTGATTTATAGATGTTTGTCGCAAGTACCTTATATAGTATTTCATTAATTAAAGTTGATTTACCACTTCCTGATACACCTGTTACTAGAGTCATTGTTCCAAGTGGTATTTTTACATTTATTTTCTTTAGGTTGTTTTCTTCAGCGCCTTTTATTTCTAGATATTTTTTATTTCCTTTTCTTCTTTTTTTAGGGATTTCTATTTTTTCGATTCCTTTTAGATATCTTCCAGTAATACTATTTGGATTATTCATTACTTCTTCGGGAGTACCTGCTGCTACAACATAACCACCTGATTCTCCTGCTCCTGGTCCAATATCTATTAGATAGTCAGAAGCAAGCATTGTATCGGTATCATGTTCTACTACGATTAAAGAGTTTCCTAAGTCTCTCATTTCAATTAATGAATTAATTAGTTTTTTATTATCTCTTTGATGAAGTCCAATACTTGGTTCATCTAGGACATAAAGAACTCCTGTTAGCCTTGAACCTATTTGGGTTGCTAGTCTTATTCTTTGACTTTCTCCTCCAGATAAAGTTCCTGCTTCTCTTGATAGTGTTAAATATCCTAATCCAACGTTATTTAAAAAGTTTAATCTAGAAGATATTTCTTTTATTACTATTTCAGATATTTCTTTCTTTTCTTTACTTAATTTTAAATTATTTATAAAATCTTTTAATTCTTCTATAGACATGCATGTTACTTCATAAATATTCTTATTATTTATTAAGACATGTAACACAGAATCTTTAAGTCTTGAACCATGACAAGTAGGGCACTCTAATTCTGTCATATAGCCTTCGATCCATTCTCTTATCCAAGTACTTTTGGTTTCAATATATCTTCTTTCGAGATTAGTTATTATTCCTTCGTAATAGTTAGTTGTTTTTCTCGTGTTACCTGTTTTCGATGTATAATTAAAGTCCATTAAATCCTTAGAGCCATATAGAATTATATCTAGTTCCTCTTTCTTTAAATCTTTTACTTTTTTATTTAAATCAATATTATAGTATTTAGCTACAGTTGTTAATTCAGTATAGGTTATATTAGATTCTTCATCAATATTGATTGGTTTTATTGCTCCTTCAAGGATGGATTTATTTCTATCTGGTATTACTAAGTCAACATCTATTTTATATTTTATACCTAGTCCTTTACAATCTTCACATGAGCCATATGGAGCATTAAATGAGAAGATTCTTGGTTCTAATTCTTCAAGTGAATAATCACAATATGGGCATGCATAATCTTCCGATAGAAGTATTTCTTCTCCTCCTATTACATCGATAATTACTTTGCCATGTCCTAGGTTAGTAGCAGTCTCTATCGATGAATATAATCTACTTCTTATTCCTTCTTTTATTACAAGACGGTCAACAATTACATAGATATTATGTTTTTTATTTTTTTCTAATTCGATATCTTCCGATAAATCTTTTATTTCTCCATCTACTTTTACTCTAATATATCCTTCTTTTCTTAATTTTTCAAATAAGTCTTTTTGAGTACCTTTATCTCCTCTTACTACTGGAGACATAACCATTATTTTAGTGTTTTCTTCTAATTCTAGAATTCTATTTGTCATTTCTTCAATCGACTGTGATGTTATTGGTATATGATGATTAGGACAATATGGTACACCAACTCTTGCAAATAATAATCTTAAATAATCATATATTTCGGTAATTGTTCCAACGGTACTTCGAGGATTTTTATTAGTGGTCTTTTGGTCAATTGAAATACTAGGAGATAAACCTTCGATTACATCAACATCTGGTTTACCTGAACTATCAAGAAATTGTCTTGCATAAGCAGATAAGCTTTCTACGTATCTTCTTTGACCCTCAGCATAGATTGTATCAAAAGCAAGAGATGATTTTCCACTTCCTGAAACACCAGTCATAACAACTAATTTGTTTTTAGGAATTTCGATATTTATATTTTTTAAATTATTTTCTCTTGCTCCTTTTATTGTTATTTTATCCATTGTATCTACCTCTTTTTCGAATCAGTATTATTGTACTATAAGAGGCTGGAAATGTCAACAAATAGTTAGGACATTTGTTCGTTTTTTTATTTAAAAAAAAAGACTTTTCTAAAGTCTATTATTGTTTTAAACTACTATAAATTTGACCTGGGATAGCACGTTTTGCATCACTCCAATCAACCTTGTTAGTGGTAATTTCGCCACCGATAGGTGATATCTCTTTTGGATATGGTTCTTCATCGTTATAATATGGAGCGGTTGTAAATGGCGGATTGAGTGAACGTGTATATCCTTTATTTTCTCTACTATTATCATAAAGTTCATTATTAGCATTGTCTGAATAATATAAATTACTATCAGTTATTTGAGTATTATCATTATTGCTTTCATATTCTCTTGTTTCGGTTACTAATTTTTTTTGATTAGTTAAACTCTCATCTTCTATTACTTTTGAATAATCTTCTGGATTATAAATTGATGGTTCTGGTGCTGCCTTACCTTTATCTAAATATACATTATCGTTTTCTACGGATGATACTTCTGCTTCAACGCCTTGCTTTTCAAGATCTGAATTTAATTCTTTACCTGTTTCTTCTTTTTTTTCTTTAATTAATATTTCTTCATTAGAAACAGATTTTTTAATGCTTTCTTGCTTTGGTAAATTATTCATAATTGCTTCAAGTATATCATGTACATTCGAAGGACCTTGTTTTTCTACCATTTGATATATAATACTTATTAATTTTGTTAAATCAACAATTGTTATATTGCTATTTTCATCCATAATTAGCCTCCTTCTTATTATACATTTATAGTATACCTTAAAAAATAAAAAAAGTAAATTGTTATTACTTCTTTTTTATTTTTTT
>CAMVMQ010000077.1 GCA_947168625.1 uncultured Caryophanales bacterium | reverse complement strand
TATTAATAATCTTATCATTATAAGTAATAAAAATATTCACATTAAATTTATTATGATAATCATAATCAGTATAAGCACTTTCTATTCCATCTATTTCTAAGAGTTCTTCTATCATACCCTTTAAACAATACTCACAGCATAAATCTTTTATAACAATAGTATCTTTAATATTATTCTCTGTATGTTTATCAAAAGCAAATATAGATGGTACCTTCTTAATATCAAGATACATTATTAATTCAGTTTTTAATACTTTTAATGAAATAATAGAAGAATCATATTCCATATATATACTATCATTATCAATATCTACTTTAGAAGAAAAATATAATCTAATTAAAGATTATACTTATCTCTTATGAGGATTGCTATCCTTAGGATATTGTTTTTCTTGCAAATATTTTAAATATTTTTGATGCCACTTTAAAAAAGTTAAACTAGAATATACTCTATCCTCATCTTCTACATATAATGCTATTTTATTTTCCTCTTTTAAAGCATCCGATAATGTAGCATCTCTTTTTTTGGGATTAATAGCATACTCATCCTTCAATCCAAGACCACCAAAAGTAGTTACATAATACATATCAGGACCTACGAGAGGGTATAACCTTCTTAATTCAGCCATATCTTCATCATTATTCATTTTAAAACGCTTATATAGATCAAGAAATTTTTCACCACTTTGATATCTCTCTTCTTTTACATCCTGAAGTTTGAATACTGAAACAAGTTTTTCTAATTCATCAGAGCTTGTTGCAACAACACGATAATGATGATACCAATCATCAATGCCATAATGCTCAGGATCACTTTCTCTTAAGGAATGAAACAATTCAACATTCTCTTCTGAAACCAAATCAAAATCTATCCACAAATCAATATCAGTATCATAATTACTACACATAAATGTTTCAATATTCCTATCCCATAATATTTTACACGCAGGCAAACATTCAGGAATAATGTACTCTTCTGGATTATTTATAACAACTTCAGTATCAACATGACGAGATTGATATTGTTTAATTGACATATTCACCACCACCTCTATCTAAATAATATCACAAATCTATATACTATTCAATCTCTTTTTATTCCCAGTTATTTAATTAACTGAATTGCTTTACAATTTTATAATTATAATTAGTCTTTTATTCTAAGTACATTTCTTCCTAATAGAATAATACAACTGGTTAATACAATTATTAATATTTTTAATAGATATATATTGTTAGTTAAACCAATAATCAACAATAAGACATAACTAATTATTCTTCCTAATCCTAAAAAAAATTCAAATAATATATATGATTCACTTCTATTTGAATCATTAATAATACTGCTATTGGTTATTCTTAAAGTTTTAGTGCTTTTAATTATACTTATTATTTGAATAAAGAAAGCATAAATAACATTATAACCAATAATTGTATATTTATTTGTTATAAATAATAAAACAACTGTACATATAAGTGGAATAATACTTGCTATATAAACTATTAACTTAATATTTTTATCATTAACTCTTTTACATAAATAAGCACTTAGTATACCAAACATATATGAAACTGAAGTTATTATTCCTAAACTAAAGTCACTATTAAAAGAAAGAATAATCATTAATGTAACAAGAGTATCTAGTGCCCCTTCTGAAGTAAGTCCTAGTAATAAATCACTTTTAAATAATAATTTAACATTATTATCTTTTTTTAACTTTTTATATTCTTGAAACAAATTAAATTTATAATTATTGTTATCTTCTTTATAATCAATTATAAAAGATAAAAATATCTGAATAAGCGATAATATAAGTACGATAATAAGAGTTTTTTCAAAACTATTTATAGTAATAAGAGTACCAAATATAAATGGAATAATTACATTTATAATATTAGTAAATACTAATTTATAAACAACAAAATCTTTTTTCTCTTTATTATCCACAAGTAAAGAAGAAAACAAGTTTAATGGAAATGCCCAAGTAATTGTGGATATTCCCGATATAATAGCTACTAGTAAAAGATGATTAATAATATTCTTTCCAAGTATTACTAGTATTATTAATTGTATTAACTTCATAATCATTCCAAATCTAAACATAGTAAGTTTATATTTATTCTTAATAATATAACCAACAATAAAAGAAGTAATCATTATTATAAAATAACAAAGAATATTATATATAGATATTACTTTAATATTATCTACTGTTAACTTAAAAAAATAAGCTGTCAAAAATGGTCCAAGAAAAATATCTATAATTCTTCTTATTGAATTTATAATAATTAATAATTTTGCATTCTTAGACATACTACTTTTCTCCTAATATCATATTTCGATAACCATATAATCATCTGGTACTATAACATTACTTAGTTTCTTTTTGTTTAATTCTTCTCTAGTTTCATCTTCTAAATGACTAACAACATACGTACATTCAGAATACTTAGATATTAAATATTCTAAATTATCTATACCCATATGTTTACTAGTACCTTTAATAAACATACAATCACAGAATAAATAATTACATCTACTAGCCATATATTCTACATTATCACATAGTGAAGAATCCCCAGTAAATCCTATATATTTATCATTATCTTTAAAAATATAACTATAAGCAGGTTTCATTCTACCATGATTTACTAGTAATTTACTTATTTCATAATCCTTAATTTTAAAATTATTATTAAATTCATACTTAATATTAGTTTCACTAGAAGCATCTTTAAAAGAATTAGGAAATGCTAAATTACCAATTTTATTTATTTTACTTCTTCCTTCTTTGGAACAAAAAATATTAATATTCTTATTATCACTTTTAGATTTATTTAAAATATAAAATGGTATATCAAAATAATGATCACCATGAAAATGAGTAAGTAATATATAATCAATACTACTTGGATTAATATTATTTCGATATAAATATTTACATGCACCATTTGGAAAATCGATCATAATATCATTATCTATCAAATATGAAGCACTATTACACTTAGTCCACATACTACCCGTTCCTATTACTTGTACTTTCATCTCTTTATTGTCTCCTGCCTCGAATAATAATTATCAACAAATTCATCTATATTTTCTTGTGCAATTTCTCTTTTTTTATA
>CAMVMQ010000076.1 GCA_947168625.1 uncultured Caryophanales bacterium | reverse complement strand
TTATATGTTTTTCTTATTTGTTCATTTGTTATATGTGTATATATACTGGTGGTATTAAGTGATTCATGTCCTAATAATTCTTTTACAGTTACTAAGTCAGCTCCTTCTTCTAGCATATCAGTAGCAAAAGTATGCCTCATTGTATGAGGACTAATCTTAATATCAAGTCCTGCTTTTCTTACTATTTCATCTAATATTACCCTTACATATCTTTCTGATAATCTATCACCATTTTTATTTAGAATAAGATATTCACTACTCTTTTTATTAAATATATGATATCCACTATTTAAATAAACATCTAATGCTTTAGCAGTATGATTATTATAAAGAACCATTCTCTCTTTACTACCTTTACCAAGTATTTTAATTGATTTCTCTTCTCTATTAATATCACTAAGCTTAATATTAACTAGTTCGCTAACCCTAATACCAGAGGCATATAATAATTCTATAATCAAAGTATTTCTCTCATCAATAGGACTATCTTCATTACATACTTCAAATATTTTATTTAGCTCTTTATCCTTTAAAAACTTAGGTAAATATAATTCTTTTTTAGGGTTAGATATTTTATTAAAATAATTGGTACTAATTATTTCTTCTTTAACTAAATAATTATAGAATCCTCTAATACTACTTAACTTTCTTGAAATACTATTTTTATTAATTTTCTTATCATATAAATATTTTAAATATAAAGATGTTACATTATAATTAACTTCCAAAACATTAAGAAAATTATCCCCAAGAAATTCGTAGTATTCTGTTAAATCATTATTATATGATAAAATAGTTAAATCACTATATTTTTTAACTACTCTAAGATACTCTAAATATTTATCAATATACTTCATATCTACCTCAATATTATAATACCACGAAAAAAAAAGATAGTAAATTCTCTTTACATATCTTTTACAACATTTTTCTTCTCTTAATAAATCCTGAAATTAAAATTAAAGTAATTAATAAATATAATATAATTTTTAAATTATCAATGTAGATAAATATAAAACTTAAGATAGCTCTTACTAAACAAAATATACTCTCTGTTATAATTAAATATCCCTTTATATTAGTACTATGACTTATATTATACATATTTTCCATTGAAACTACTTCATACATTTTTATACCAAGTCCTTCTAAAAAAACAATAAAGAGCATTAAATATTTATTACTAATATTAATTTTAAAAAACAATATAAGACATAAAATAATATTTAAATACTTAAAACACTTCCTATCATCAATCTTTCTTACAAAAAAATAGATAAATATCAAAGAAGAAATAAGCGTTAAAGAAGAAGTAATACCAACATATTTAATATTATCCATAACATATAAGTATATATATAATGGTTCAAATAAAAGAAATAATACTTTACCTTGTTCAAAAATAAAAAATAATATTCTATTTTTATCTATTTTATCATATTTAATTATATTATTCTTCTTATCAAGATTTAATCTTAATAATGGAATAATACTAATTAAAGATAATACTATTAATATAATAGATATAATTATATTAGATAACATACTATTTAAATATCCACTTACTAAAGAAGAAATAATTAATGCTATATTCATATATATAACAATATTTCCAATATCATTCTTCTTATTATTATCTAAAGAACTTATTCCAAGATAATGCCTCAAACTATGATAACTAAATGTACCAATACTATATAAAAAGCTAAAGATAATTAAATTAATAAAAATCTTATCCATCACAGATATATAATAAAAACTAATACTAAAAATAATACTGCTTATTATCAGAAGATATTTAATTTTTATCTTTTTTGTTAGGTTAATTGTAGTAAAAGAAACAACTATACCACTTAAATAAAAAGTAAAATAAAAGATAAATATCTCTTTTAATGTATATCCCATCTTATATAAAATTACTGAAGAAAGGACTTCAATAATATTTCTAGCAAAAGTTGATATTAAAATAAAGATATTATATCTTTTAATATTCATATCTATCACCATTATTTAGTATGCTTTTTAATATTAATATGATACAATTATTTAGAGGTGTGGATAATGTTTAAATATAGTCTCGATAATAAAAGATATCATACTCTAAATTATTTTTTTAAAAAGCATTTTAATGAAAAAATCTATAAAGTAAGTTTAAATGCTGGCTTTACTTGCCCTAATATTGATGGTACTAAGGGATATGGTGGATGTATATATTGTTCAAAAAGT
This sequence comes from uncultured Caryophanales bacterium, assembly GCA_947168625.1. Taxonomy (GTDB): domain Bacteria; phylum Bacillota_I; class Bacilli_A; order RF39; family UBA660; genus CAG-302. Next base: position 1,526 of record CAMVMQ010000076.1, on the reverse strand, counting down.
GGTTCTGGCGAACATGGAGGAAATCCTGATAAAGATTTAACAACTCAGTTCTATGAAGTTAAAAAAATAATTGATAAGAAATTTCAAGGTACTAAATATATAGGCTATTTTCAAGCAAGAACAAATACTTATGCTCCTTTAGAAGTGTTAAAATCTAAATATGAAGAAGTATTAAAAATAGATAATGTCATTGGTCTATTTATAGCAACTAGACCAGACGCTATCACGGATAAAACCCTTGACTATTTAGAAGAATTAAACAAAAGAACTTTTCTTACTATCGAGCTAGGTCTTCAGACAATTCACGAGTCTACTTCTCATCTAATAAATAGGGGTCATACTTTAAAAGAGTTTGATGATATGGTAAGAAAGTTAAAGGAAAGGAATATTAATGTTGTTGTGCATATTATTAATTCTCTTCCCTACGAAACTGAAGAAATGATGTTAGATACTGTAAGGCACTTAAATACTTTAAATATTGATGGTATTAAAATTCATATGCTAAATATTACAAAGGATACTCCTATAGCTAAGATGTATCAAGATAATAAATTTAAACTATTAACTAGAGAAGAATATATCGATATTGTAATCAAACAATTAGAAATATTAAAACCAGAAATAGTAATTCATCGAATAACATCAGATCCAGATAAAGAAACATTAATAGCTCCTAATTGGTTATTAAAAAAATGTTCTCTTCTTAATGATATTGATAAAGAAATGGTAAAAAGAGATACTTATCAAGGCAAATATTATAAGTCTTGATAAAAGTATCTCTTTTTTTATAAAAAAATGTATCTATTTTCTAGATACATATTTACCATCTTTAGTGGATACAATAATCTCTTCGCCCTCTTCGATAAATAAAGGAACTTTAACAAGCATACCAGTCTCTACTATTGCATCTTTAGTAGCATTAGTAGCGGTATTTCCTTTAATCGCAGGCTCAGTCTTAGTAATCTTATAATCAATCTTTTCAGGAAGTTCAATACCAAGCATTTCTCCTTCAAAGAAAATAATAATAACCTCTAAACCCTCTTTTAAAAACTTAACTTCATTTTCAATTTGTTTTTTTGTAAGTTCAACTTGTTCATATGTTTCCATATTCATAAAGCTATAAGAATCGCCAGTAGCATATAAAAATTGCATCTTTTGTTTTTCTACATGAGCAGTAGGTACTTTAATACCTGCATTAAATGTATATTCCGCAATAGAACCAGTTCTTAAATTCTTAAGTTTAGCTTTAACAATCGCAGCACCCTTTCCAGGTTTAACATGATTAAATTCTAGTACTTGATATAAGTTACCATCATAATTGATAGTTTGACCTGTTTTAAAGTCATTTACGTTAATCATCTAAATTCCTCCTACTTCTTTGTTTCTTTATGTTTTGTAGTCTTACGACAAAACTTACAATATTTATTTAATTCTAATTTCTCTGGAGTATTCTTTTTATTTTTTTCTTCTGTATAGTTAATATTTTTACATTCTTCACACATCAAAGAAACTAAACCTCTATTTTC
>CAMVMQ010000075.1 GCA_947168625.1 uncultured Caryophanales bacterium | reverse complement strand
AGAAATGAATAATACTTTTTTTATTTGTGATAGATTAAATTCTGTATTTAAGCAATGTTATTCTTTATTCTCTTTTCATTCTAATGATAATAATTATTTAGTTTATACTTATTCTGATGATGGTTATAATTATTATTTACTTATTTCTAGATTAAAAAATAATTCTTTTGGTAAACTTTGTCTATCAGAAGTTACTGTTGATGAGAAGAATTTCTTTTCTCAGGTTATTCATGATTTAATTATTAATCTTCCCATTAATTATTATCGTGGGTTTAATGGATTATCTTTGATTGAGGATTATTTTAAACAAAATTCTTTTGTTCTATTAAATAATTTTAGTATTAATAGTGAACAACCTATTTTTAATAATTCTTTTGTTGCTTCAACTAGTAAAAGTTATATTGATATGGCTATAAATTATTTTTTGTTTATTTATAAAAATTTTAATTATTTAAATTTTAATATTAATAATAATTCATCCACAGTTCCTGTTGATGAATCTAAAATCATTATTCCGATATTTGATAATAAAAGTGTTAATCAAAGTGTTAATAATAGTGTTAATAAAAGTGAATTTGATTTTTTTCAGCTTAATAATGCCTCTAATAAATATTTTGAGGTTAATGTTAAGGGAATTGATAATTATATAGATAGGAATAATCATTTTGCTTTGAAAGAAAAAAATGCTGGTTTTGCCAGCAGTAGATATATTATTATTGGTACTATTTGTCTTGTTTTAGCTTTTGTTATTGTTTTTATTTCAATTATGTTTATTAAGAATTTATAAGTTTATCTCTTTTGGAATAAATACAACCACAATAATTCTGTCTATATAGATTATATTTATTTGATAGTTCGATGGATTTTTTATATCCATCTTTTTTCTTAAAGTCTGAATACAGCCATTTTACATTGTATTTTTTTTCAAGGTTTTCTCCTATTTTGTTTATTAGAATTGCATTTTTGTAGGGACTTACGGATAATGTTGTACAGAAGAAGTCATAGTTCATTTTGTGTGCTGTGATAGCAGTTTTCTCCATTCTTAGGTTATAGCATACTTCACATCTTGATCCTCTTTCAGGTTCTTTTTCTAGTCCTTTAATTCTTTTTTCATATTCATCATTATCGTAATCACAATCTAATATATTTATGTTGTTTACGCTTATTTTGTTTAATTTATTTATTACTTTTATTTGTTCTTCTTTTCTTTTTAAATATTCTTCATATGGAGATATATTAGGGTTATAATAGATAATTGTTATGTTAAAATAATTTGTTAAGTAAGATATAACATAACTACTACATGGACCACAGCAACTGTGGAGTAGAAGTCTCTTTTTTTTATCTAAATTTTTTAATATTTCTTCACATTTGTTCGAAAAATTTTCTTTCATATAGATTACCTCTTTTTGCATTGATATTATAACATGATTGAACTATATAAACAATATTTTTTTCTCTTTCTTTATTATTTATTTTATGTTATACTTTACTTGTAGTTATAAATGGAGGTAATTATTAAATGGAAAACAAAAATGATATTTCAGTAAAGAATTATTTATTACTCGGGGGTATTTTGCTATTGACGATTTCTCTTTCTTTATATTTTTATTTTTGGCACTTGGAATATGTTGATAATAATATTAATAAAACGGTTTTTTATGATAATCTTCAGAATATTCAATACAATGAACTTGATGATTTTTTAGTTGAGAATAAAGATGCTATTGTTTATTTTTCTGGTGAAAGAAATGTAGAATCTAGAAAGTTTGAAAATAAGTTTAATAAACTTATTTCAAAATATTTTGTTAATTACCATGTTTTATATTTAAATATTTCCGATGAGTTAAAAAATGATTCTATGTTTAGGGAAATTAAAAATAAATATGGAGTTAATGTGCCTTTTATTATTGTTATTAAAGATGGTGAGATTATTTCTAAATTTAATATTAAGAATAATGATTATAATATTGATTTACTTAAAGATTTTTTGATTGATGAAGGGATTATAAATGATTAATATTGTTTTATATGAACCTGAAATACCAGAAAATACTGGTAATATTATGCGTACTTGTGCTGGTGCTAATGCCAAGTTACATTTAATAGAGCCTTTTGGTTTTATTTTTGATGAAAAGAAAATTAAAAGAAGTACTGCTAATTATTTTGATAAAGTTGTTTACGAAAGGTATCTTGACTTTGATGATTTTTTGAGTAAGAATACTGGGACCTTTTATTATTTAACTAGATATGGTAATAAATCTTATAGTGAGATTGATTTTTCGGATAAAAATAAAAATATTTATTTGATTTTTGGGAAGGAAAGTACAGGAATTCCAAAGAAAATTCTTCATGACAATATAGGTAATTGTTTTAGAATACCGACAAGTGATAATATTAGGGCTCTTAATTTATCTAATTGTGTGGCTATTGTTACTTTTGAAGCATTACGACAGCAAGATTTTCCTGGTTTACTTAGAAGTGATCCATTTAAAGGTGAAGATTATTTAAAAACAGAATAGTTTTATTTAATAAAACCATTCTGTTTTATTTTTGTTATAATTTTTTCTTCTGTAACATCTCCTTCAATCCTCGTAGCGGTTGTTTTTTCTTCACCATCTTTAAAAAATATTGTTGTAGGTGTTGCTCCATCAAAAGAAACTATTTTGTAAAAATCTTCTGATTCTTTGTCATTATAAGTATCTATATCAGTGTAATAAATTCTAATATTATATTTATTTGATACTTTCTTTAGTTTTGGTTTATAATTTTTGCAGTGAGAACAATTTTCTCTCGATACACATAATATAAAATTTTCTTTGTTATTTATTTTTTTTACTACATCCTTATACTCTAATTTGATGAAGTTATCGTTAGATAGATTTTCTTTAATTAAATATATGGATGTTATTCCTAATATAATAATTGAGATAATTATAAGTATAATTTTTTTGTTTTTCATTTTATCACCTTTTTAATAATATCATTTTTTTTTATAAAATGCAAAATATATCTTTTATTTTACGTAAAAAAATGGTATATTTATATAGAGTAGACTATTGGAGGTTATTATATGAAGAAAATATTATGTTTTGTTTTTATGATAATTGTTCTAAGTTTATATAGTACGTGTGTTTATGCTGATTGCACTACTGAGGAGATTAATTCTTTAAAAAAAGAAACGGAAAAAATTAAAATAACTTATAAGCATTTGGGAGAGGTTACTAGAGAAGATGGAAGTATTAATTATAATGATTTTTTAGTTACTGCTAAAAATATTCCAAATGATGTATATGTTCATTTATATCCAATGACTGATAGTAATTTCACTTTGAAAGATGATTCTCTTCAAATAGTATTGACTTCAGGAAATTGGGTATATAACTTATATTCATCAAAATGTGATGATATTATTAATGAAATAAATGTACATATTCCAACTTTTAATATTTATTCTTTAGATCCTTTATGTGATGGAGTGGATGAAAATCTATTTAAACTATGTGGTAAATATTACGAGTATAGTGTTTCAAGAGAAGATTTTGAGAGAAGAGTTAATCAGTATCATTTAATTCATAATATTAATAATAGTTCTAGTTTGCCTGAAGACAAAAATAATAACATTTTTGATTCTGTTTTAAGATTTATTAGAGATTACCTTGTCTATTTTATAATTTTATTTGGTGTTATATTTATAATATTTGGTATATCTTTTTATCTAAAGAAAAGAAAGAATAAAAATGTACTAGAATGAAGGCGGTGATATGATGTTAAATAAGAAGCAAGTTTTAGTTTTCTTCTTATTGTTGTTTAATTTGAAT
>CAMVMQ010000074.1 GCA_947168625.1 uncultured Caryophanales bacterium | reverse complement strand
ATAAGGATAAGGTCTTTGATAGAAAAGAGGAGAGATTAATCCTCCTGTTATTCCACCTAAAATAAAAGGCCCTAAAAATCCACCGCCAAATCCTATTCCCCTTCCGAAACCAGGTCTTATTCGATTATTCATAAGACTTACTCCTTTCACTATATTATATTTTAAAGCATTAAAGATGGTGAAAAAGACTTTATTTATTTGAAAAAATTTTGTATAATTATAGAAAGGAGAAAGATATGCAAGAACTAATTTTTAAAAGCGATGATATACTAGTGATGAACTTAATTAATTATTTTATTACAGAAGAGGATTATAATCCAATGATTATTCATGGCATTAGCGGTGAAATATGGTTAGAGAATTTAGATAAGGATTATAAGATTGTTCGCATCGTTTCACATCATATTCATAATAAAGAGCAACTTGATTTTGACAAGTTTAAACTTGGAAAAATTATAAAACAAGTAAAAAAGAAAACGTTTACCTTCAAAATGAATGTTTTAAATATTTATACAGATATCGAAAATAAAGATATACTTTCAGATAATGATATCTTTTTAAAAGAAGAAAAAGATATTGATGACCCTAAACTTACAAGCATTTTTCCTAATATTGTTAATAAAACTAAACATAAAGAAAAGGGAATAGAGTATTTTGTTAAAATGAGCAATAATATTAATAATAAAACAGAAGAACGAGGCAAAATGGCGGAAAAAATCTTTTCTTATAAGAAACCGATTGTAACATACTCTATAATTGCTCTATGTATTTTTATCTTTATTTGTATGTATATTTTTGGTAATGGTTCCCTTGATAAATTGACCTTGATTAGTTTTGGTGCTAATTTAGATTCCTTAGTAAAAGAAGGACAAATATATAGATTAATCACATGCATCTTTTTGCATATTGGCCTATTTCATTTATTATGCAATATGTATTCTTTATATGTTATTGGAAAAGAAATCGAAAATTTATATGGTAAAATTAAGTATTTATGTATCTTTTTAGGAAGCGGAATATGTGGTAGTCTTTTTTCAATAGCATTTACTCATAACACAATTTCTGCAGGTGCTTCAGGAGCTATTTTTGGACTTTTAGGCTCTCTTCTATATTTTGGATATTACTATAGGGCATATCTAGGTAATACTATCAAGAGGTCTGTACTTCCAGTTATTATTATTAATCTTGCCATCGGTTTCACAGCCTCTAGTATTGATAATGCTGCTCACATCGGTGGCTTAGTAGGAGGTATCCTTCTTTCGATGATGATTGGAGTACCTGGAAAGTCTTCAAAAAAAGATAAAATAAATGGAACAATTCTTACCATTATTTATTTAGCTTTCATTTGCTATTTAGCATTCTATAGGTGATGATATATGAATAACGAATTATTAAATAAAAAAAAGAATAAAATAATTACTTCTATTGAGGAAGATTACTTTTATGGTATCGATTTAGAAAAGGGTATTATTACTGGCTTTAAGGGAGTAAATGACTACAATAAAGAAATAATGGAAGTCTATAATAATTCTGATAATAAATATGAAAAATTATACTTTAGTGTTTTGTTAGAAAATCTCAAGATTGAAAAAGAACATCTTAAAGATGAAATAAAAAAATCAAAGAATGAAAAAGAAATATATATTTCAGTAAATAATTTTCTTAAAGCCAACGGTGAATATTTTGCTTCATTTACAAATGATTTATTAAAGGAAATAAATTTATCTGTTGAAAAAAATGAAAGTGCTAATATTTTTGCCAAAATGAGTTCTGTAACTGATGCTCTTTCTTGTATTTATTTCTTATGTATATATAAGGCTAAAGAGATAATTAAAAATAAAGAAAAGACTCGAGAAGAAAACCTCATAAATGCCTTGCTAGACAGATATCTTTCGTTAGCTGAGGAGTATTTACCTAAAGATAGTAAAGAGTACGATATTGCTAAAAAGCAACACTCAAATATGACTAAATATGCTAGAAGTGTAGAAATAAATGAATTTATTAATATCTTTCTCGTAGCATTTCATGAACTCCAAAGAGATATTGAAAATTTAAATAAAAAAGATAAAAAAGTTAAGTAGTATATGAAAAATATACTACTTTTTTTAAGGAGAAAATATAATGAAAATAATAATTAAAGAAGATGTCATCAATAGAGAATACGTGTGTTTTATAAAACCAAATTATATATATCTTCCTTTTGATGAAAGAATAAAAATTAATACCTATATTTATAAGGACGATTTAATTGGTAATGAATATAGTCCAGTATCGGGATTTGTTAGAAAAACCATTATATTAGGAGATAATAAAGATAAATATTTCATTGTTGAAAATGATTTTAAAGATAGAAAGAGAAGAAACAGTGTTAAATACCTACCTGACAATTCATTAATTAATATTGATAAAAATATCAAATACTTAATTGTCAATGCTATAGATACTGAACCATATGTTTATGTAAGGAGAACACTGGTTAAAAAAATGTCTTCAGGTATTCTTGATATAGTAGATTACATTATGGAGAAATACAGTATACAAAGAACAATTATTGCAATAAGTGACGATTATTCTTATGATATGCTTAATACTTATATAGGTACATATCCAAAAATAAAAATAATCAAAGTTAATAATTATTATCCAGTTAGTAACAATAATATATTATTAAAAGAGTTATCAATAAAGAAAAAAAATAATATTGTGAATATAGAACATTTAATAGATATTTACAAAATAATAAATAATAGAACTTTTAACGATACGGTTTTAATAACCATAGGTGGAAACATATTAAAAAAAAGCATTAATATTATAGTAAAAAAAGGGACACTATTGAAAGATGTTTTATCATTCCTAGAATGTAAAGAAAAAGATTATTCTTTAATGAGAGGAGGACCTCTATTAGGAAAAATAATAAAGGATGCCAATATTGTTATTACAGAGAATGATTATGCTTTTATGCTCTATAAAAATAATAATCCTAAAGAAGAAGAATGTACATTATGCGGTAGATGTATGGATGTTTGCCCTCAAAAATTAATACCAATGTTCATTATGAATAATGTAAATAATCAAGAAGGTTTAAAAAAATTAAACATAAATAAATGTATTGACTGTGGTCTATGTTCATATATTTGCCCTGCAAGAATAAATCTAAGAAGTTATATTGATAAAGCAAAGGATTTGGTAAGAAATGAATAAAGTTATCATTTGGAATAAAGAAAATATTCAAGATAATAATTATATAACTATTATCTTACTTATAATGTTTAATATACATAAAATTATTGAATGCATTTACTACAACGATTTAATAAGTGTTTATAAAATGGTAATATATTATTTTACGTATTCTCTCTTAGAATACATAATTTCCAAATTATTTAAAAAGGAAAAGATAGATAATTACTTTCTTGTAAATACATTAATCATATCATTTCTAATACCAAGCAATGTACCAATACATATCTTCTTACTAGGAGCAATTTTAGGAATTATTATTAGAAACTTATCAAAAAACAAATTAAGCAGTAGTATTATATTTACCTTATTTACTTATATATATTTATTTACAGTGGATAATGTCAGTATATCGATATATACAGGTATTTTTGAAATAATATATTTAATACTATGTCTTATTAGTTATATTTTGCTAGCCAGAAAGAAATTAGTTAAAAGATATCTTCCTATAATGCTTATATTAATGTATTTAATAATAAATAAAGAAAATATCGATAATAATCTTTTCATCATAATATTTATGGCATCAGACACTAGATATAATTCTTTAACAAAGCGAGGAGAAATAATAAGCATAATACTTTTATGTACTATATACTACGTATTTAACGTTTTATTAAAAATAAATTATGATCTTTTACTTAGTATATTTATTTCTGAAATAGCAGCAATAATAATAAATAAAAAAAGACTCTGAATTAGAGCCTCAATGATAATGCTTTATGCCTTTCTTTATCC
>CAMVMQ010000073.1 GCA_947168625.1 uncultured Caryophanales bacterium | reverse complement strand
GTGTAATGATACAGTCGAAAGAACAAATAATTGGAATGGAAAAGTAGGATTAATAAGTGCAAGTGACTATGGATATAGTGCTAATTTAGCATCTTGCAATCAAACACTAGATAATTACTATAATTGCTCAAGTTCAAATTGGTTATCTATTGGAAGACATGAGTGGACAATGTCTTCGCACGCGGGTTCTGGCAATGCTAGCAGTGGGTTCCCTGTGAGTAACGATGGTAATCTCGGCGGTGGCGGTGCTAGCGATGGCAATGAGGTCCGTCCTGCTGTCTTCCTTAAATCAGGCGTAACCATTTCTTCTGGAAATGGTAGTGAGTCTAATCCATTTGTTTTGGGATAGAAATAAGAAGATTATAAATTGTTATATTTTAGAAATAGACCCTCTAAAGTTGAGGGTCTATTTTATGATATTATTAAATTCTTCTGGTGTTGTACTTTTAAAAGTATTTTCTTTATGAGTAAGGGGGTCTTCAATTACTAGGGTGTGAGCATGAAGGGCTAATCTATTTAGCGGGTTACTCTTACTTTTATATCTAGTGTCTCCTAGAATTGGATGATTAATATCGGACATATGACATCTTATTTGGTTTCTTCTACCAGTAGATATATGAACTTTTACCATGGAATATTTATTATTATGTTTAATTGTTTCGTAGTCAGTAATAGAGAATAATCCATCTTTATTTTTAGAAGAGTATACTTCTAGAGTTTTTGATTGTTTTAGATATGACTCGATATGTCCAGTAGGAGGAGTTATTCCTTCTACTATAGCGATATATTCTCTTTTTTTAGCTAGATTATTCCAATTGTCTTGATATAGTTTTTGTACTTTTTGATTTTTAGCAAACATTATTACTCCTGATGTATCATAATCTAATCTATGTATTACGAATACTTTTTTCTTTTCTTTTTTTAGGTAGTCAGATACTTTATGATAGAGAGTATTTTCTTTTTCCTTTTTATTACTTATAGTTAATATTTTAGTTGGTTTGTCTATTACGATGATGTTATCATCTTCATAAATTATTTTTAGTGTTTCTTCTTTTATGTTATAACCATTATTTATAGTTATAATATCTTTAATATGAAGTGGATAATTATACTTTGTTATTATTTTATCATTAATACTAATTAGTTCTCTTTTAAGTAGTGATTTGATATTATTTTTTGATTTACCTTCTATATTATTTCTTAAATAGTTATATAGGATATCTTCTTTGTTTACTATTAATTTCATAATTTCTCCTTCTTCTTAATTATAATCGATGTCAACTTAAATGTAAAGTTCATTGACTTTTGATAATGGGATTTTTATAATGAAAAAAGAAGGTGAAGCAAACGAGAAATAAATATGATGTATATAAAGCAGTTATTACCAAGAAATATCTTGATATTAAAGGTGGAGAATATAGTGATCAATTTAATAATCTAGAAGAGTTATATAGATATGTTAGAAGTATTCAAAATGATTATTTTATAGATGGTAATTTTAGTAGTGAATTTAATTATATAATTAAATATTTAAAGAGAGCTGAAGAAGTTATACCAAGAGAATTTATTATGGAATCTAATTTGAGTTATAAGATAGATGAAGATGATAAGTTAATGAGTATTATTTATAATGTAAGAAATATACTTTTTGATAATAATATTAATGATTCACTTATTGATAAGTGTACTTATAGTAGTAATCTAGTCTCTAGATGTGCTAGAGATTTAGAACTAAGTAATAGAAGAATTGTTTTATATCCTGGTTTTACTAAAGAACATAGCCTATTACATTTTGGTAGTGGATATCATGCTTTTAATATTGTAAGTGTAGGAGAAAAAAATTATATTGTTGATTTGACTTATAGACAATTCTTTTTAAAAGATAGGTCTTCTTTAGAAAGAATTGGGGTCTGTAGTTTATTTAATACTACTCCTGGTAAGTTTATGATGATGAATGAATCAAGAATTAGAACAGCCTCTAAATTATTAAAAGATGGGTATATAGAGATGACTGATGAGAATATTAAGAATTATTTTGATGGTTTTGCATTGTCTTATAGAAATGCTACTTATTATGATGAAACAGATGACTTTAGTTTCACTACTAATTATAGTCCATATGATTATAAGAGATTTATTAATGAAGAAGATAGTCAGCTAAATCATGAAGGAATAGATAGACTTGGATTTCAAAAGAAGATATTAAGAAACCCTAATATTAGGTTTAATAAATAATTATTTAACAATGTGAAAACGGGGTATAATTATAGCATTAAAGCCTTAATTCGACATTTATTTTAAATGTTGTATGTTAATATGTATTTTGGTGATATATATTGAGAACATACTATATTTTTAATGTTAATAAATTTTATAAGTATATGTATAAGAATAATCCTTTAAAGATGTATAAAATATTTGAAGAAATATATTATTCAAGAAATTATGATAATATCAAAACGTTTAGAGTAATGGAAGAAGTTAGTGTTCCTTTTAATAAAATTATGTTAAATGAATATATTTATGATGAATATAAAAATAAATATGGATATAAAAAGGTAGGTAATAAGCATTTTCTTAATACTATAGGAAAAACTATTCTTAGAATAAATAATTATAATATTAAGATTGAGACAGATAGTAATTATCCAATCTTTTTTGATGATATTAAAAATTATAATAGTAATTTATTTGTCTGTGATTTTGATAATAAAGATTATTTTTGGTTAGATAAATTATCATCTTTACAAAAAGAATATTCCATAGTAAAATAATATTACAAGGAGGAATAAGAATATGCTTTGGGATATATTATATGTAGTAATTGGTTTAATCGTAGGATTAGTACTTGGTTTCTTTATAGCTAGAAAGTTAATGAAAAAAGAACTAAAGAAGAATCCTCCTATTAATGAACAAATGATTAAGACAATGATGAGTCAGATGGGAAGAACTCCTTCACAAAAACAAGTTAATCAAATGATGAAACAAATGAATAAGTTTATGTAAATGTAAACTTATTTTTTTTGTTATTATTACTTGATTTATTTTTTATTTATGATAGTATAGAGATTACAACAATAAAAAGGAGATATGTTTAAAGTACAATTTCTTCATCTTAAATATATATTGAGGTCAAAAAAACTGACCTCGAAATAGAAGAAAATATTGAGGTGCAAAAAATTCACCGCAAAAAGAGCTTTTTAAAAAAATAAAATATGAAAGGAGTAGAATATGAAAAATGGATTAGTAGTATTAGATGAAAAAAGTATTAGAGATAAGATTTATGTAATTCGTGGAAGAGAGGTAATGATAGATAGTGATCTGGCTAAAATATATGGGTATACAACAAAAAGATTTAATGAGCAAGTACAAAGAAATATAGGTAAATTTGAAGATGATTTTATGTTTCAACTTAATGAAATGGAATTTATTAATTTGAGGTCGCAAAATGCGACCTCAAATCGAGGAGGCAGAACTTATTTACCATATGCTTTTACCGAGCAAGGTATATATATGTTAATGACTGTATTAAAAGGTGATAAGGCTACTATACAGAGTAAAGCATTAATAAGAATATTTAAGAAGATGAAAGATTATATTATAGAGAATAATAATTATTTAGTAAGTTATGATGATATTCTTAAATTATCTCTTCAAACTAATGAGAATACTAAGGATATAAAAGAAATAAGAAAAGAAATGAAAATAATTAATGATAAATTTAATAGTAGTAATAGATTTAAAGAAATATTAATACTAAATGGAAGAAGAGTGGAATCGGATAATATATATAGTGAAATATATAGTATGGCTAAGAAGAGTATTTATATTATTGATGATTATATTAATTTAAAAACTTTAGTACTATTAAAAGATATAGATAGTAAAGTAAAAATAACAATCTTTAGTGATAATGTTAATAATAAATTACATAGATTAGAATATGAAGATTTTATTAAGGATTATCCAAATATTAATATTACTTTTAAAGTAACAAATAATATCATACATGATAGATATATAATACTTGATTATGGAAAGAAAACTGAAAGGATATTTCACTGTGGCTCATCTTCTAAA
>CAMVMQ010000072.1 GCA_947168625.1 uncultured Caryophanales bacterium | reverse complement strand
AAAAAATATAATGTAAAAATGACGTAAAATTATTTAACTATTTAGTAAATTTTGATAAAATAATAGGTAGGTGGTATTATGCAGGATAAGATGAAAAAGTTATTAGAACAGATTAATATGAAGAATGATTATTTAGAAAATGCCAGTATTGATAAGATAGTAGTATATGATAAGAATAATCTATGGGAATTTTATATTAATAATGATAATATTTTACCTGTATATATTTATGATGAATTATGTAATAAACTAAAGAGTACTTTTAAAAAGATAGATGATATTATTATTAATATTAATGCTAGTAATAAAAGTTATGATTATTTAGATGATTATTTAGATGATTATTTTAATAAACTACTTAATATTTTAGGTAATGATAGTATTAAGTATGCTACTTTTATAGGAAGAAAATTAAGAATAGATGGTGATAAGTATTTATTTGATGTCTATAATAAAGCTGAATATACTTATATGATAGAAAAGAAAGAATATTTGAATAAATGGATGAATAGATATGGATTTAATATTAGTATTGATATAGTTGTTACTAAGAATAAAGAAGAAGAAATACTTAATGAGATAGAAAAAGATAGAGTAGTAGAGACTCCTACTATCAAGGTAAAGGAAAATGCAGTCGAAGTTAAAACTGAAGAAAAGAAATATTATAGACCTAAGAAAGATACTAGTGTTACTCCAATTAAGGATTTATTATATGAAGTTGATAATGTTACGATAGAGGGTATGATCTTTGGTATTGATATGTTTGAATCAAAAAGTGGTTATAAGATTATAACTCTTAAGGTTACAGATAATAATGATAGTATTTATGTTAAGATGTTTACTAAAGATGATGAAGAGTATGCTAGAATTAAAGATTTATTAAAAGAAGGCTCTTGGTATAACTTCTATGGTAAAGTACAGATGGATAAGTATTCAAATGAACTTACTTTTACAACAAGATATAAAGATGTAGAGAAAATTGAAGGACCTAAAGAAGAAAAAATAGTAGATAATGCTGAAGTTAAAAGAGTAGAACTTCATGCTCATACGATGATGAGTCAGATGGATGGTATAACTAGAGTTGATTTAGGTAAACATACTTGTGAGCTAGTAAGTAGATGTATTGATATGGGATATAGAGGGGTTGCTATTACTGATCATAATGGTTGTCAAGCGTTTCCTATTGCTTATGGAATAGTATCATCTTATAACAAAAAACAGGAAGATCCTAGCAAGAAATTTAAAGTATTATATGGTACTGAATTAACACTAGTAGATGATACGGTTAATATTGTTATTAGACCTGACAATAGGGATTTACTAAAATCCGAATATGTTGTATTTGATACTGAGACAACGGGATTTAATGCTGGTGGAGCAGACCAAATGATTGAGATTGGTGCTGTTAAGATTAAAGATGGGGTTATTACTGATAGGTTTGATGAACTTATTGATCCAGGTAGACATATTCCTGATAAGATTAGTGAGCTTACAAATATTACTGATGATATGGTTAAAGGTAAAGATAATGAAGAGGCTGTTACCAAAAGATTCTTAGAGTGGACTGGTAATGCTCCAATGGTTGCTCATAATGCTAAGTTTGATATTTCTTTCATGGAAATGGCTATGAAGAAATATAATCTTGGTGAATTTAAAAATACAGTAGTAGACACTTTAGAGTTATCAAGGGCATTAGATACGGGTTTTGCAAGACATAGTTTATCAATGCTTGTTAAGAGATATAATGTACCTTGGGAAGAGGATGCACATCATAGAGCAGATTATGATGCTGAAGGTACAGCCTTAGTCTTTGCTAAGATGCTTCAGAAGTTGGAAATGCAAAATTATAAAACAATTAAAGATTTAGATAAGTTAGTATCAAAAGATGAAATACATAAATTTGGTAGAACATATCACTTTAATGCTATTGCTTTAAATAAAACTGGTCTTAAGAATTTATTTAAAATTATATCGCTAGCTAATACGGTTTATTTATATAAGACTCCGAGAATACTTAGAAGTAAACTAAATGAATTAAGAGAAGGACTTCTTATTGGTAGCGGCTGCTACGAAAGTGAAGTATTTATAGAGGCTAGAAGTAAAGAAGGAGAAGAACTTACGAATATTATTAACTTTTATGATTATGTAGAAGTTCAACCTCCTGAAGTATATAGTCATTTAATTCAGACAAGTGATTTTAAGAGTGAGGAAGAGTTAAAAGAACATATTAAGAAAATAATTAAGGCAACCAAAGAAGCTGGTAAAATTATAGTAGCTACTGGTGATGTTCATCATTTTACTAGGGAAGATAAGATATATAGAGAAATTATTGTTAATCAGAAGGTTCCTGGAGGAGGAAGACATCCTCTTGCTAAGAAAGAGATTACTAGTATTCCATCACAACATTATAGAACTACTGATGAGATGCTTTGTGACTTTGAATTTTTAGGTAAAGAACTTGCTTATGAGATAGTAGTTACTAACACTAATAAAGTTCTTGATAAGAGTGAAGAGATCGAAGTTATTATTGATACTGGTGGTATTCCTTTTTCACCAAGAGTTAAAAGTGATGATGGAAAAAGTTACTTAGATTGTCCTAAGGTTGTTACTGAACTAGTATATAATAGAGCTAAGGATTGGTATGGTGATAATCTTCCACATAATATTGAAGAGAGAATTGCTAAAGAGTTATATGGTGATATAGTATATAGAATATGGAATGATAAAATTAAAAACAATAATCCTGATATTAGTGATGATGAATTAGAAAAAGAAATATTTAAGAACTTACATGAAACTATTATTAAGGGTTTTGATGAAGTTAAATCTTTAGTAGGGGAATATGTTAAGAATAATTGGACTGAAGAAGATGGAGAACTTAATGATGATACACTAGCTAAAAAGGTTAAGAAAGAACTTGGTGGTATTATTGGTGGAGGATTTGATCCAATATACTTAATTGCTCAAAGACTTGTTAAACACTCAAATGATGATGGCTATTTAGTTGGATCTAGGGGTTCTGTTGGTTCTTCATTTGTAGCTACGATGATGGGTATTACGGAAGTTAATCCACTTCCTGCGCATTATAGATGTTTAAAATGTAAGACTAGTATCTTTAAAGATAATGATGGTAATGAACTTGGTGCTACTTATTCTAGTGGATTTGATTTACCGGATATGAAGTGTCCTAACTGCGGAGAACCATTATATAAAGATGGTCAAGATATGCCATTTGCTACTTTCTTAGGATTTAATGCAGATAAAGTTCCAGATATAGACTTAAACTTTTCGGATTTAAATCAAGCATCTGCGCATGAATATACGAAAGTACTATTTGGTGTAGATAATGTATATAGGGCTGGTACGATTGGTACTGTTGCAGAAAAAACAGCTTTTGGTTTTGTACGTGGATACTTTGAAGATAAGGGTATTATGAATAAGAGAATGTGTGAGATTGAAAGACTGGCTATTGGTTGTACTGGTGTTAAGAGAACGACTGGTCAACACCCCGGTGGTATTGTAGTTGTCCCTGATTATATGGATGTTTCTGACTTTACTCCATTCCAGTTTCCAGCAGATGATCCTACAAGTGCATGGAGAACTACTCACTTTGATTACCATGCTATTGACCAAGATTTATTGAAACTGGATATATTAGGACATTCTGATCCTACACAGCTTAGACTTATTCAAGAGTTATCTGGTACAGATATTTTAAAGGTACCTCTTGATGATAAGGAGACAATGAGTATTTTTACATCTACTAAAGCATTAGGAGTAACTAATGAACAAATTATGTGTGAGACTGGTACTTTAGGTATACCTGAGTTTGGTACTCCATTTACTATTGCATTGGTTTACGAGACAAAACCAACTACTTTTGCCGAACTTATTAAGATATCTGGTCTATCTCATGGTACTGATGTATGGGTAGGTAATGCACAGGAACTTATAAAAAATAATGTTGTTCCATTTAAGGAAGTTATTGGATGTCGTGATGATATAATGGTATACTTAATGTATCATGGAGTAGAACCTATAAAAGCATTTAAAATTATGGAATTTGTTCGTAAAGGTAAGGCTAGTAAAGACCCTGATACTTGGGCTAAACATAAAGAAACAATGGAAAAAGCTGGTATTGAAAAGTGGTTTATTGATAGTTGCTTTAAGATTAAGTATATGTTTCCTAAAGCACATGCTGCTGCTTACGTTATTAGTGC
>CAMVMQ010000071.1 GCA_947168625.1 uncultured Caryophanales bacterium | reverse complement strand
ACATTCTTTTCCTTCAGAACATCTACAAGTATTTTCATCTTTTACTTCTTCTATCTTCTTTTTTTTATCTTTACTCACTATCTTTACCTCCTAGGTTATTTTTAATATAATCAAGAAGAGCCACAACCCTACCATACTCCATTCTTTTAGGACCAATTATAGCAATTGTACCTTCCTGTCCATCAACATTATACTTAGTCTTAATAACAGAAACATCATCAGTAAGTTCCGTCTCACTACCAACATAAATATTAATACCATTATCTTCTTCCTGCATCTTTGAAATAGAACTTTTATCTTCAAATTTACCAAGTATCTCTTTAACTTTATCAACACTGTTAAATTCAGGTTGCTTTAGCATATTAGTTCTTCCAAAATAAGTATCGTTTCTCTCCGTAGTAAACTCATGAAAAGCATCATAAAAAGTATTATATAAAACCTCATACTGTTTAACATATTCTTTAATAATTGGTTTCACTTCATACTCAAGTTTTTCACTAATTTCGTTAATCGGAGTACCAATAAGCATCTTATTAATTAGTTCAACAGTCTTCTTAATCTCCTCCTGAGATATAGAATCAGGTATGTACAACATTTTATGCTGAATTATTCCTTTATCAGTAATAACTATAGATAATATCTTATTATCATCAAGTGGAACAACTTCAACCTTCTTTAACCTATTATCCTTAGATGAACTACCAAGAACTACTGCTGTATAATTTGTAATCTCACTTACAATCTCAATACTTTTCTTAATTGTATCATTTAAATCAAGCGAACTATTCTTAAAAATAGTTTGTAACTTAAGCATATCCTCGCCAGTCATGTTTTTAGGTTTCATAAGGTTATCAACATAATATTTATAACCTTCCTCACTAGGAATTCTTCCCGAAGCAAAATGATTTTTTTCAAGAAAACTTAATTCTTCAAGTCTAACCATTTCATTTCTAATTGTTGCAGATGAACACTTAAGCTTATTACAAATATGACTAGAACTAACAGGTTTAGCACTTTTAATATATTCTTCTACTATTACCCTAAGTATCTCTTTTTGTCTATTTGTGATCACTAACATCACTTCCTTAGCAATGTTTTCTTTTCATTGCTAATATCATTATATTACTATCTTTTAGCAATGTCAACATTTTATTGCTAATTTTTTTAAATTTAATTAAGTAAAAAAAAGCCGAGATAAATCTCGACACAAAAATCCAATTATTCAGCTAAATTATTTTTCCTTGATTTAAAATAATAAAAACTAATAAAGCCCAATGAAACAACACATACAATTACTGATATTACCTGTTTGAAACTACCTGTATTCAAATTAGTTGATGCTTCAGCATCTGTTTTATCATTTTTAGATGTTGAAGAATTACCATCATTACTCGTTTTACCACCATTACTTGAACCATTCTCGTTAGACTTATCATCATTATCCACAGTTTCATTGCCACCAGAAGATTCCTCTTTCTCAGTTGTATCAATTATAGAAAAATCAGTATCAGCTTCATACTCATTCCCAACATCATCAGAAAATTCAGCAGTTTCAAAAGACACAGACTCAGAAGTATCCTTAGTACCATCTTTAATCTTAATCTTTAGAGTTCCAATAGCAAAATCACCCGTTACATCATCCTCATTAAAAACAGTAATTTTATTATTACTAACATCATTACCTTCCCACTTATCAGCAGGAGTAAAAGAAACAACTGACAAATTATCGCTTAAACTAAACTCAGCATCAATTGAAGTAATTTTTGAAGAGGTAGATCCAGTAATGGAGCAATCAACAGTATTATCACTTTTAATATTAGAACAAGAAATAAATAATCTTCCGTCTTCAGCGGCCCTACACATAGTAGGAACCGCTAAAAACATTATAAATAAAATATAAGCTTTTTTCATTATTCAACCTCCAAAACATTTATTCTACCCTTAAAATATCTGTACAATCTTGCAACGTCATTTATTTTTATAATACCATTGTCAATTATATCACCAGCAGCCTGCTGATAAATACCAAGCTCTTTCTTACCTTTTAAGTAATTATAAAGAATAGAAACATCACCAAGATTAATTTCTCCATCACCAGAAATATCTCCAAGAACAGAAGCAGTATACTTAATAGTTGAATTACCCATCTTAATATTGATAATATCTCCAGTTTTAACTTTCGAACCATTACTTACTTTATTACCATCTTTATCTACAACTGAAATAGAACCACTTGTATCAAAATAATTAAGTAACTGTTCAATAGTCGTACCACAAACAATCCTCTTAATAATATTATTTGTCTTATCAATAATTATTTCATCAGAAACATTTAAATATTCCAAATCAAAAGTACTTTCTTCTAATAATGTATTATTATAGTATACATTAAATTTGTAATCTATTTCAATATCACCACTAGTAACAGTATTACCATCAGTATCCTTAACCAACGCAGTAACACCATTTAAAGAAATATTATTCATAAACTCACTGTATGAAACATCATTTCCTACATAAATTACCTTATTAGATGAACTATATCCATTTAAATAATAATTAATAACATTAATCTCAGCTAATTTTTCCTCATTATAACTAATAATAAGTTTATTATCTTCTATTTTACCATTTAAATCTTTATCTAAATTCAATGTAGAAATAATAGTACTTGGATTAATTTCACTTCCTGTATATAAATAATTATTATCAGCATTATAAATATATTTATCAGTATTAAATGTATAAGGTTTAAAAATTGAAACAGTATATTTTTTCTTAGTACCAGCTTCACTAGTAACAGTAATAGGAATAATATTAGTACCATAATGAAGAGAAATTGCACCATCTCCTTCTACACTAGCATGAGCATCAGTAGCAGTAGCAGTTATTGTAACAGTACCACTTTCAGAATCAGTTAAAGTAGCATTATATTCTAATTTGTCACTTGAAAAATCCGTATTTAAATTAGCACCAGACAATGTTATAGAACTTAAAGTATCAATGTTAGAAAGAACTCTTACCGATTCTGATACATCACTAAATTCATATTTAGTATCATTGCTATCAAAAGCAATAATTTCTTGTGTTCTAATATCATAAATAGCATTTGCCACCGCATCTTCAGGAACAGTATATTTAAATACACCAATATTGTAAGTACCAGGGCCAACACCATTTGGATTAGTAAGAATTAATGCACTTTTCGAAGCAGAATGCATAATACTTATACTGTCCAGATTATTAGGATTTTTAAACCAATCAGTACTTTCATCAAATGTCATACCACCAAATGTTAGTTCATCTGCCACATCGAATTCAGCTTGAAAAGCTTCAGCAGTAAAAGTATTGTTAGTTAAACTAATATTACATGAAAATTCTCCTCCAGGAATAACAGTATCGTCACATACAAGAGAAAGAAAATTTTCATCTTCAGTAGCATAAGTTTCTTTTCCATTAAACAATAATAAACAAATAATAGCAATAATAAATATTGATATTCCAATTATCAATAACAAAACCTTATTCTTTTTTAAATATTCTTTTACTTTTTCCATCTTCTATCTCCTTATAATTCCTCTCCATATAATATATATTTTATTATCCTCATTGCGTCATTTATTAATATTTGATTATCTCCTGTTAAATCCGCTGCCATATAATATTCATCTCCAACAAATTCTTCTGTCTTTAATATATGATTTACTATCTTCATAACACTTAAAATATTTACTTCCCCTGTTCCTTTAGTATCTCCTCTAACACTTAGCTTATATTCTTCTACTTTATCAGATAATTCTATCTTTATCTTATATCCTGTTTTAACTTTACTTTCCATATCAGTTACTTCAGTATCATTTTTATCATATATCTTTATTATACCATTTGTATCAATTAAAGAAGTAATATTTTTTAATTTAGTATTAACTTTTACATCATATATAATCTTTTTATTTTCTTCTACTTTTAACTTTTCATCAAATTCTATATAATCATGAACTACATCACTAATATCATAACTATCAATTTCTTTATTATTATAATATACTTTTAAATAATTACCAATTAAACTATCAGTACTTCCTATTTCATTATTATCTTCATTTAATATCTTAAAAGTAATATTATCATTATTCTTACTAATCTTACTTAAAAATAATTCTTTACTTATCTCACTAGTTGAATCAATTATTATACGTTTACCTTTTACTTCTAAATCATTAAATGATATAGTCAAAATATTAAAACTATCTAATTCAATAT
>CAMVMQ010000070.1 GCA_947168625.1 uncultured Caryophanales bacterium | reverse complement strand
TTTAATTTTATATTCACTATCTATAAAAGAATACCCATCACCAAGTTCTTTCATATGGTAATCTTTTATATTCTTTATTTTTAATAATTTCTTCTAACTGTCTTTTAGAAAGATTTCTTTTTCCTATTTGGTCTACATAATAATTTATTTCATTATTATCTTTCAAAGTAAGAAGTATTAAATAATGAGTCCACGTTAATTGTGTCACCACTGGTGACACCTTTCCATTACTAAATATATTATAGAATTGCTTCATCCTATATAATGTTCTTCGATTATACTTTTTACCAACTTCAAGTACTAATTTTTTAGAATACTCATCTATAATTTTATCACCATATTTACTACCGGCCTCATTTAATAATTTGCCTATTTCAAAATATGTGATAACTTTATGTCTTTCTTTTGAATAATCTTTTACTTTTGAATATACTTCATTATCGATTAACTTATTTTTTATTTCGTTATAATAATTCATTATCTTCCTCCTTTTTAAATGTTTTTTATAATAATTCATGCAACTCTTTTCTTTTTTATTATTACTTTGCCTTTATTAAATATAAAATTAACACTACCCATGATATCAGTACGATATATTTTTGATTTAGATAAGTTATCTAATACTTCATTATTAGGATGACCATAATAGTTATGTTCTCCTACTGATATAGATGATATTTTAGGATTGATTGTATTTATAAAATCAGATGAACTACTCGTCTTGGAGCCATGATGGCCAACTTTTAGAAAAGAAATATCTTTTAATTTATATTTATCTAGTAAATATTCTTCAGTAGTACTTGATGCATCTCCCATAAAAAGAAATTTATATTTTAGATACTCAAAATAGATAATACTACTATTATCATTTTCATTGTTAAAAATATTCTTGTTTAGAAAATATAAGTAATTACCTTTTATATTTATTTTATCTATCTTATTAGAATATTTAATATTTTTACTTTTCAACTCTTTAATTAATTCTTTTTCTAAATCAGTGAATGAATCATTATTTAAAATTACTTTTTCAATTTTGAAATTGTCTATTAAAGAAGTAGAACCTCCAATATGGTCTTCATCACCGTGTGGTGACATACGTTTATGCATACGAATTTGTAGCAAGAAAAAAGCACTAAATTGTGCTTATATCAATATTTCATTTAATAAATTATACTCTTCTTCATGAGGAACAACTTTTTTATCTTTTATTAATTTATTCATTTCATCTTTTGTTATCCATTTGACATCTGATACTTCTTCTTTTTGTAATTTTATATCATTAATATCAATATCAGAATATATAACAAACATACTTACAAATTCTTTGTTGTCAATACCATTGTTGTTCAATTCTTCTTTAAATTGTTTTATGAACTTAATATTATATTTATCTGGATTCAACCCCAATTCTTCATTAAGTTCTCTTTTAACTGCTTTGTTTTCATTCTCTTCAGATGATATATGTCCACCAACTGCAATATCCCACATATTTGGATATAATTCTTTAACTGAACATCTCTTTTGAAATAAAGTTTTAGTTTTATCTTTATTTACTATAATCAAATGAATAGAACCATGCCAAATTCCTAATTTATGAGCTGAATCTTTCGAAATTACTGCTGAAGTTTTCTCACCAGTTTTTTCATCATATATGTTTACCATTTCTGGAATTACAATTTCAATAAAGTTCGATTTATTTGAATCTTTATATTTACATAATGAACTAGGTCGATGGCCTCCAGTTTTTGTCTTTTTATTTGTTACTTTAATTCTAGGGGCAATTGTTCTTCTGAATGCAGAATTAACTACTTTTTCTTTTAAAATATTTCCATATATTTGTTCTAAAGCACCTATTGTAAAATATTCTGGCATAAGATTAAATATTATATCAGAATTTTTGACTTTATATCTTAAATCCATTAAACCTTTAGCAATTATAACATCATGGTCAAATCCTAAAGTATCATTATTAAATGTTGAATATTTTTCATATTCACTTTTGTTATCTATAATAGAGCGAACAACTGAAAAATACAAAGTATCTTCAAAATTATTTAGTACTATATCTATCCTATTTTCTTCAATTGAATAATTAATATCAAACCACTTAGAATTATCTTTTAATTCTTGATTTATTTTTTCAAGATCAATTAAGGCTATATAAGAAACAGATATTGTTCTATTTCTTGGATCTCTATTTACACCATCATTTATATTTGAAAGATATAAATCAATATCCGTTAATCCTGTTTCTTTTTCTAATACTCTTTTAGCAGCAATTTCTGATGTTTCATTTTTCTTAACATACCCGCCCGGTAATACCCATTTACCATTAAAAGGCTCTTTGTCTCTTTTTACTAATATTAAACTTAATTCTTTTTTTGAAAGTTCACGAATATTATTATTCTCCCTGTTTGATATACCAAAAATAATTAAATCAACTGCATAATCCATAATTATACTCTTCTTCCTCTTGTATATCCTGATTTATACATTTCTAATTTTAGTCTTTTAATACTTGATGGTACATCCCTTTCAGGTATGTCTGTTTCTTTACCACATACTGGGCATTGAAAAGTATAATAATAATCAGTATCTCCACATATATCAGTGTGTGAAGTAACATATATATCTGATTCCTCCACTAACAATCTAGAGTTACATCCTCCACCGCCATTACCAACACCTGTACATTTTTGTTCAATATTCCAACCTGGTCCTTTTTCTAATATTTTCATATTTATCCTCCTCACATAATTACATTTTAATACAAAGTAATAAAATTGTCAATAACTTTGTATCATTTTGTAATAAAGATATTTTTTTAATTATCAAGTATTTTTTCACTATATTTATTTTCTTTTTCTAACTCTTTTAAACTCTTATCTGGTGTTGGTAAATCTTCTGGCATAGTACCACCTAATCTTTTAATACTATTTCTTACTTCTTTACCAACTTCATAATGAACAGAATTTGCAGTATATTCATTATCTACACTATCTCTTTTTAATTTAGCATCTGTTTGAGCAATTCTAAATATATTATCTGCAAGTTCTTCACTACCCATATTATCTAATATATCTTCTCTATATCTAAGTTTCTTTCTTTTAAAAATATCATCAGCTGTTTCACCATTATATAGTCCTTTATATCCTGCATTATGAAATCTTGCTAAATCTTTTACTCCACTATTAACTGCTGTTTTATTTAAATTATAATTTCCTTTTCTTGCTTGATTTCTTCTATATAATCGTTTCTCGTCTTCAGTAAGTTCGTTATATTCTTTTTCAGATAGTTCCTGTTTTCTCGTTTGAAAAGCAAAGTAAGTTTTAGCCAAAGCAATTATTTTTTTCCTAGGATCACAATTAAGAACTATTAGATAACAAGCATATCTAGATAATTTGTAATCTTGTATTTTTCTTTTGGCATTTTTTGCTAATTTTATCATTTTATTGGCATCAATAAAATGATCAGAAACATCATAATTGCTATTATTGCAGTTCTTCATAGCAATTTTAATAGTCTTGTGAAAATTTTGCCATAAAGAATACTCTAATACTTCCATCAGTTCTCTAGCCAGCCAATATTCATTGCCAACTTCATCTGTATGTTTTATATCTTCAAAAACTTTTTCTGTATATTCTTTTATTTCGTTCATTTTATCTTCTTCCTTTCTACGGACTACAAGTCTTAATTTTTAATTTATTATTCTTTATCTTAAACATAATACTTCCGTCAATATCTGTTCTGTATATTCTTGATTTATTTAAATTATCTAATACTTCTTTATTGGGATGTCCATAGTAATTATTTTTTCCAACTGATATAAGGGATATTTTAGGATTAATACTATTAATAAATTCTCTACTGCTACTTGTTTTAGAACCATGATGGCCTACTTTTAGAAATGATATATCTTTTAATTTATAATTATCTAATAGATATTCTTCAGTAGTACTGGATGCATCTCCCATAAAAAGAAATTTATATCCATTAAGTTCTGTATATATAACATTACTATTATCATTTTCATTATCATATTCTTTTGTTTGTAAAAAATATAATTTATTCTTATCTATATTTAATTCTTTAATGCATGAATAGTACTTTATTTTCTTTTTATCCAATACTTTGATTAGTTCTTTTTCTAAATCATTATAAGAACCACAATTAAAAATTACTTTCTTTACTTTAAAATTATTAACTAATAATATAGAACTTCCTATATGATCTTCATCACCGTGACTAATAATTAGATAAGATATTTTAGTTATTCCCC
>CAMVMQ010000069.1 GCA_947168625.1 uncultured Caryophanales bacterium | reverse complement strand
ACTCTAAAGTTAATTCTAGATAAGCCAATACCACTTGAAATATATAAATCAGTATCTTTTACTCTATAGTAGTTTTCATAATATTTATGGCATCCTTTTGGCATAAAGAATTTTTTTAGAGGGGGAATGTTTACTTGGCCATTGTGTGAGTGTCCAGACAGTACTAGATTTACATTATATTTATCAAGAATTGTATCAATATAATCTGGTTCATGGATAAGAATAATTTTATAACTTATATCTTGATTATCTTTAAAGTATTCCATTACCTTATCGATGTCTGCCTCTTTGAAACTAGAAGGAGATAGTCCTCCAATAAAGAGTTTATCATTATTGTTTCCATATATTATATCATATTCATTTTGAAGTAATTTAAAATTACTGGCTGTATATATTTCTTCAAATATAGATATATCTTTAATTGCATCATGATTACCTAAAACAGCATATTTACCATATTTAGAATTAATATTTTTTAGTTCTTTAATCAATACTTCCTTTTGTTTATCTTTTATATCATAATCTTTATCAATTAAATCACCAGTAAAGAAGACGATGTCTGGATTAATGGTATTTATTTCTTTAACAACTTCCTTTAATTTTTCTTCTTTATTTACTCTTAAGAAGTGTAAGTCACTAAAGTGTACTATTTTTAAAGAAGAGAATGATTCATCAATATTAGTAGTTATTGAATATTCTTTTGTTATTAATCCATCAGTTCCAATATATCTTCCATAAATAAGGAAAAGCAGTATAAATAACAAAAGAAAGAATAAAAATCTTATAAACTTTTTCATAGGCTAACTCCTAGCAAATATATGATAATAGCCAGAGTGTTGTGCATGGCATGAATAGTTATAGTACTATAGATATTATTTGATTTATAGTATAATGTTGCAAATGTAATACCAAAGGCACTATATGGTATTAAATATAATAAACTAAGGGGACTATTTATATATGTAATTGTGTGAAGTAGTCCAAATAATAAGCCACTCGTTAATATATATATCCATTTATTTGATGTACAATCTCTAATACTTTTTCGGAAGGCTAACTCTTCAGCTATTGGAGAATAAATAATGGTATTAAAGGCCATTAATATGGGACTTGTATTGATAAAGTTTCTTACTTGTATTTCATTACCTCCAATATTCATTTTTAAGATTTGGGTTATTAATAAATTACTTATATACATAATAATAAAACCAATTAACCAATATTTAAATGATGTAAAAAAGTTATTTAAGAAATTTTTCTTAAAGAAAGATAAATCTTTTATAAGTACATCTCTATATATATAAATAAATATTCCTAATAGTATTAGATTAGATATAGAATAATATATTAGATATTTTATTTCAGATAAATTTTCTTTCTTAATGTTGAATATCATAAAAAATAATGAACTAAAGGTTAATAATAAAAATATTATTCCAATACTTTTTAATATTTTTTTACTTTTCATTTTATCACCAATTATAGTGTAGCAGATTCTTGATAAAAAGTCGATATTTTAGTGTAAAGTTTAAAATAATTAATTTACTTGTCCACTAATAAATGATATACTTTTTTTGTAGGAGTGGTAGTAAATGAAAAGAATTGATAAAATTAATTATTATTTAGATATGGCTGAGGTAGCCTTAGAAAGAAGTACATGTATTCGAAGAAATTGGGGAGCTGTAATTGTCAAAAATGATGAAATTATTTCTAGTGGGTATAATGGTGCTCCGAGAGGAAGAAAAAATTGTAATGAGATGCATGAATGTATTAGAGAAAAATTAAATGTTCCAAGAGGAGAAAAATATGAACTTTGTAGAAGTGTACATGCAGAACAAAATGCTATTATAAGTGCAGAAAGATCTAAAATGCTTGGTTCAACTTTATACTTAGTTGGAAAGAATTATTCTGATGGTAAATATGTTGAAAAATCAAGTCCATGTTCTTTATGTAAAAGAATGATTATTAATGCTGGTATTAAAGATATTTATATTAGAGACTCTAAAAAAGAGTACAGACATATAGAAGTGGAAGATTATATTACTAATGATGAATCATTAGTGGGAACTTCTGGATATTAAGATGTTTTTTCGACATCTTTTTCTTTTGCTCTTTTGTATAATAAAAAAGAGGTGAAAAATGAAGAATTTATCTATGGCAGTAGATATTGGTAGTGTTAGTGTTAAGGGAATTTTAGTAGATGAAGAGGGTAATCTTATATCTAAATATTATTTAAAAATAATTGGTGATTATGTTACTACTTATGGAAGAGTTATTAATAAACTTAGAAGTAGTATTAACTTAAATGAATATAGAGTATCTTCTTTTAAACTAACGGGTAAAAGGAAAAGATTATTAGAAAGAAGTTTAGGAAAAGATTATTTTTATAATGAAATTAATGCAATATGTAATTGTGTTAGTTCTATATATAAAGTAGGCACAATTATTGATATTGGTAATAGTTTAAAGATTATTAATTTTAGGAATAATAGTGTTATTGATTATATGATAGATGATTTTAATTCTTATGGTAAATTTATTGACAGGGCTATTGAACTACTTGGTATTAGTGATATAAATATATTTAAAACAAAAGTTAAATTTAATAACACGAATACTATTATATTTAATTATAATATTATTAATATATTATTAAAGAAGTATAGTAAGGAGGAAATACTTCTAGGTATATATAATTTAGTTATAGATAATATTTTATGTAATTTAAAAGATATAAATATTAGAGATAATATTATTATTACTGGTGGATTATCTTTAAATAAATCTTTTATTAAACTATTAGAAGTTTCTCTTAATAAAAAGATAATAGTTATGGGTAATAGTCTTTATTCTCCTTGTATTGGTATAGTAAGTAATAATGGAGAAAAGATATTAATTCACAAATAGAGATAAATATCATATGATAAAGTAAGGAGGATAATACTTTATGTATGATATTTATTTTATAGAACCTGGGGATACAATTGAATCTATTGCTAATAAAGTTGGTACTAGTATAGATGTATTACAAAATCTTAATCCAGGTAGTTTATTTGCAGTTGGCAATCAAATAGTTATTCCGACAATGAATAGATATTTTGATATGTATACAATAGAAAAAGGGGATACTTTATATGATATTGCAAGAAGATATAATACTGATTATAATTTGCTTGCTTTATTAAACGGGATGAATACCGCTGATTATATTTATTCTGGTACTTCGATTATGGTACCCAAAAGAGATGTTAAATATTATTTAACTAAAGAAGGGGATACGCTTCTTAATGTGAATCGAAGACTTGGTGCTGATTTAAATAATTTTCTTAGACAAAATAATAATATATTTTTAAAAGAAGGACAGTTAATTGTTTATAAAGACTAGTTCTTTTTTTTATTTATAACGAAAGTGATAATTTTAAAAAGAAATGTTGTATATAACTAGTGAAGGAGCAAATATGCTTCTTTTTTATGATGGAGGTGAATATATAGTGACTTAGTATTTATTTTAAAAAAAGAATAATAATATGGCAAATAAAGATGAAGAAAGAAGGAAAATATGTTAAAAGAAGAATATTTAGATAATCAAGAGAAAAAAGAAGAATTTATTTATTTAACTAATGATTCATTATTTAAGTCAGTAATGATGAGAAACAAGAATATTTTAAGAAGATTTTTAGTAGAGTTACTTAATTTAAAAGTCGATGAAAGCGATAAGATTATATTTTTAAACAAAGAATTAATAAAGGATCAAATTAAAGAAAAGGGAGGAACAGTAGATATATATGTTAAAATAGGAAATAAGTATTTTATTGATATAGAAATGAATAAGAGTAATTTTAAAACAGTTAATATAAGAAACTATTTATATGTAGAGAAATTACATTCTTTAATGTTAGAAGAAGGAGACGAATATAAAGAATTAAAAGCAAATAATTTATATCAGTTAAACCTGAATGCAAAAGAGAGTAAGAAAACGATAGGTTTTGATAATATGACAGAGATGAGTACTATTACAGGAATTAATACTATGGAGTGTATTCAAAGATATTCTGTAAATCTTGCATATTATGAGGAAATGTATTATAATGATGTTGAAAAAATGAGTTTTTCAGAGATATTTATGGCTGGCCTAATGAGTAAAAATTATAAAGAATTATATGAAAGAATGAGTATTATATTTTCTGAAAAGGAACTTAATAAATTTATGGGAGATGTAATAAGAATGGGTAAGAAATATTTTAGTATACATGCATGGGAAAAAGAAAAACTTGATGCTCTTGTTCAGGATAATATTAGAGAAGAAGCTATTGAGGAAGGACATGCAATAGGTATTGCCGAAGGAAGAGAAAAAGGTCTTGAAGAGGGTCGTGCTGAAGGTCG
>CAMVMQ010000068.1 GCA_947168625.1 uncultured Caryophanales bacterium | reverse complement strand
TCTTGAATATAAAAATAATTTAGAAAAGCAAGAAGATTTTACAGCAGATACTGAATTAGATTTTAACACCTATTTTGATATTGTAAGAGATGGAGATAATGTTAATTATAAGTTAATCATTAATAATCCCAAAAAAGATATGCATAACATTAAAGGTATGCTTATACATAACTTTTCTGGGGTAGAAGAATACCCAACAATTGGTATTTTTGATAAACCAAAATCATTATATACAGAACATTCAGGAAGTCTTACTTTCGAAGGAACAATAGTAAGCGCCGATGATATTGGTAATGTAAATTTTAAATTATATTTAGAGTATACAGATGATGATGGTGAAGAAAAAGTATATTCTGAAATAAGAAGAGGATAACATAAATTGACAAAAAAGTATATAATAAAAGTTATATACTTTTTTTGGTGAAAAAAATGAAAGTAAAGGTAATTGATGAAGAACATGAAAAAGATTTAGAAAAAGAAATAAACAAATTTATAAGTGAGAATGATATAAATGTTATTGACATAAAATTATCTACCTCCTGCAGTATTTATTCTGAAGAACAAATATATTGCTTTACTGCTATGATTATTTATGAGAAGAAAATAGAAGAATAATTATATGTGTTTACCTAAATGTATATTATTATTTGTAATAAAAATAATAAGTTAATAATGTAAACTCATAATCTTTTTCTTTATAATAGATTAAAATTATGTTATGATATAAATGGAAGTGATAAATAGTGCGTACAAAGAAAATATTTTTAAATATGATATGCGATATATTACCATACTTAATAATAGGTGTGATTGGTTTAGTAAAAATGAATGTCCTAATTACCTATATTGGTGATGTAGGCAATGGCTATTATCAGACAATTAATCAAATTATATCTTATGTTTTTTTAGCACAAGCGGGATTTTCTGATGCAGTAATATATAGTTTATATAAACCTTTTGCTAATAATAACAAAGAAGATATTAATGCAATCTATGGTGGCGCAAGAAAAGTGTTTAAAATAATAGGATTAATAATTTTTGGAATAATTATCTTAGTAACAGCAGGACTATACTTATTCTATCATTTTCAAGATGGATATAAAGCATCAGCCTTAATTTGCTTCTTTATCATATCAACATCATACTTAATATCATACTTTGGTAAAGGTCAAACCTTTTCAGCAGTATTATCTGCTGCTCAAGAAAAATATGTATACTCCTTAATATTTAATAGTGTAAAAATATTATGTGACATCTTAATTGTTGTAGTTACAATTAAATTTAGAACATTAGAATCAATTGCTATAGTAATTCTCACAATGAAGATACTTGAAGAAATAATAAATAGAATTGTTGTTAAAAAGAAATATCCAGAGTTACATGAGATTGCTAGAAAAGATACATCTATGGTAAAAATGACTAAGGATTTAGCTTGGACTCAAATAGGATACTTAGTATTAAACAATATTGATGCGCTTCTTTTAATGGCATTTAATGGCCCAATAATGGTAAGTATCTATACAACATATAATTATATATTAAGATTTCTAGGAGAAGTAGCCTCTCGAGTCGAATTATCTAGTGTATACTCCTTTGGTAATGTCTTTGCAAAAAAGGAAGACAATAGAGTTCATTCATTATATAAAGAATTTTTTATGTTATTTGTTTTAATAGCCTTTAGTATGTGTCTAACATTCATGATTGGAATTAGAGGTTTTGTTAGTGTATGGGTAGGAAAAGATAACTATATATTGAGTTATTTAACAGTATTTCTATTTACGACAACACTATTTTTAAATATTTTATATTATCCACTAGTAGCCCTAATCAATGCAGATGGACTATTTAAAGACAATAAAAAACATATCTTTATATGTGCTATTATTAATCTCGTATTATCAGTAATATTAATTAACTTCTATAGCATTAATGGAATCCTTCTTGGTACTGCAATAGCCTTTCTTGCTAATATACTTCTTAAAACTAGTACAATCACTAAAAAGATATTTAAAGACAAAAATTTATTTAATACATTAAAAGATTTTATTATTGTAATAATAATATATATATTATTCTCGTTGCTGTTATTACCAGTTGAACATTATTTCTTAAGTACTAGTACAAGTATTATCTTAACAGTTATTAAACTAGCTATAGTATTCATTTTCGTAATAGGCATAACATCATCAATATTATACTTTATTAGTAATGATGCTAAAAATCTATTTAAAAGAATTACTAATATGATTAAAAGAAAACTTAAGAAAGCATAATAATGTGCTTTCTTTTTTCTTAATTAATTATTTATTAAAGTGTCTTTTATCATAATAAAAGATTACAAACAAATTAAATAGATAATAATATAAATATATGATAAAATATATATATAGATTTGTGGTGATAATATGGATAAATTTGAATTAATAAGTAAATATACCCCTAGTGGAGACCAACCTGATGCTATTAAGAAACTAGTTGATGGTATAAATGAAGGAAAGAAAAATCAAGTCCTTTTAGGAGCTACTGGTACAGGTAAAACATTTACTATTGCTAATGTTATTAAAGAAATAAATAAACCAACATTAGTACTTGCCCACAACAAGACACTTGCGGGGCAATTATATAGCGAACTTAAGGAATTCTTTCCAAACAATAGAGTAGAATACTTTGTATCATATTATGATTACTATCAACCAGAAGCATATGTACCTAGTACTGATACTTATATTGAAAAAGATTCTTCCATAAATGATGAAATAGATGAATTAAGACACAGTGCTACTAGTAGTTTAATATCTAGAAATGATGTCATTGTCGTAGCCTCAGTATCTTGTATATATGGTATCGGACAAATAGATGAATATAAGAAAAAAATGCTTACATTAAATGTTGGCGATAATATTGATCGAGATATAATATTAAAAAAACTCGTTGAAATGTTATACGAGAGAAATGATATTGATATAAAAAGAGGTACTTTTAGAGTAAGGGGAGACACTCTAGAAATCATACCAATTAATGATAGAACTAATGGGTATTTAATAGAGTGGTTCGGTGATGAAATAGATCGTATTAGTGAAGTAGATATGGTTACTGGTCATATTATTAAGGATAAGAAAAGCATTTCTATTTTTGCGGCTTCTTTCTTTGTTACAGATGAGGATAAACTAAAAATTAGTATTGAAAGAATATTAGATGAAAAAGAACAAAGAGTTAAATATTTTAAAGATAATAATAAATTAATTGAGGCGCAAAGAATAGAAGAAAGAGTAAATTATGATATGGAGATGCTATCAGAGACAGGTTTTTGTAGAGGGATTGAAAACTACTCAAGACATATCGCTTTAAAAGAAGAGGGAGAAGAACCTAGTACTTTAATTGACTTCTTTCCTAAAGATTTCCTCCTAGTAATTGATGAATCACATGTAACAATTCCACAAGTAAAAGCTATGTATAATGGAGATAGAGCAAGAAAAATGAACTTAGTTGATTACGGATTTAGACTCCCTAGTGCTCTAGATAATAGACCACTAAAATTTAATGAGTTTGAAAAAAAGATAAATAATGTTATTTATGTTAGTGCTACACCTGGTGATTATGAAATGGAAAAAGTAGATAATACAGTAGTAGAACAAATAATTCGTCCTACAGGATTATTAGATCCATTAATCGAGGTAAGAAGTACTAAAAATCAAATTGATAATTTAGTTGAAGAAATAGAAAAACAAAATGCTAGAAATGAGAGAACATTAATAACTACTCTTACAATTAGAATGGCTGAAGAACTTACTAATTACTTAAAGAGTTTAGATATAAAAGTAGCTTATTTACATAATGAGGTTAAAACGTTAGAAAGACTTAAAATAATTAGAGAATTAAGACTTGGTAAATATGATGTAGTAGTTGGAATTAATTTACTACGTGAAGGTATTGATATACCAGAAGTTAGTCTTATTGCCATTATGGATGCTGATAAACAAGGCTTTTTAAGAAGTACCAGAAGTTTAATCCAAACAATAGGGAGAGCTGCTCGTAATGAAAATGGAAGAGTAATTATGTATGCTGATACTATTTCCGATAGTATGAATGAAGCGATAATAGAAACAAGCAGAAGGAGAACTATTCAGGATAAATATAATAAAGAGCACGGTATTACTCCTAAAACTATAATAAAAGAAATTCAAGAAGTTGTATCTAATGAAACTGAAAAGAAGGTAGAACATGAAGAAAAACTAAGCAAGAAAGAAAGACTTGATATGATAGATAATCTTACGAAAGAAATGAGAAATGCTGCTGCTAACTTAGATTTTGAAAGAGCTATGGAACTTAGAGATATTATTTTTGACTTAGAGAATAATTAAAGACCAAAGAAGAGCCAAAAACTTAATGCAACCAGAGCTAAATACTCAAAAAGAAGAATAAAGACACTTCCAAAACATGGAGAAAATAAAGCTAATAATAATTGATAAAGAGTTATAATTATTAAACATATATGACTAATAAAAACAAGTAATTTTATTCCAAGACAACCTCTAGCAAAACGAAAAAAATTATTGAACATAGATATCACCTATGATATTGTATGTTCTTTTTTTATATTTGCTATATAATATATAACAAAAA
>CAMVMQ010000067.1 GCA_947168625.1 uncultured Caryophanales bacterium | reverse complement strand
ATTTTAAATAGTATTTATCTTGATAGTAATATATTATGCCGTTATAATTTTCATTCTATTTGATAGAGAAATATTGTATCTGTGTGAATGTTTATTTTGACTTCAGTTATATTTGATAAGTTTTTTAGTTTATAATAATCTTTTAGAATTATAATTGTTTCATAGGTACTTGGATAAATATTTAATACTATATCTTTTCTTAATTTATTATTTTTCTTAATTTTTTTTATTATATTTGTAGTTAATTCTTTGAGATAAGGTATATTATTGATATCTATTTTCTTTAGTATTTTTATTTGATAATTGTTGGCGTCGATTTTTTTTATATTCATACTTTAATTTATGAAAAAAAGAAGAAATTGTCACTATAACATAGAACTTATTTCTTCATATACTTCATTTTTTCCTGTTTTTGTTATATTTGAAAATAGTATTAGTTTATCTTTTTCGTCTAGATTTAATTCTTTAATGATTATTCCTTTGTTTTTTCCAATATTGTTTTTAGATATTTTATCCGTTTTTGTACAAATAATAGTTACAGGTATATTATAATATTTTAAATATTCATACATTAGAACATCATCATTAGTTGGTTTATGGCGCAAATCAATTAATAAGAATACTTTTTGTAGATTATCACGAGATTTTAAATAGTTTTCAATTATTAGGCCAAATTTCTTTTTTAATGAGTTTCTTACTTTAGCAAAGCCATAACCAGGAGCATCGACTAAATAAAATTCATTATTTATTTTATAGAAGTTAAGGGTTTCGGTTTTACCAGGAGTAGCAGAAGTTCTTGCATAGTTTTTACGGTTAATAATTGTATTTATAAAACTACTTTTACCAACATTACTTCTTCCAATAAGAAGAAACTCAGGTTTATTATCTTCTGGATATTGACTTTCTCTTACGGCTGAAATTATTAATTCTACTTCATTTATTTTCATTTCTCTCACCGCTTTCATTTTATCATATTATTTTATTAATTGCAATTTAGTGGCGACGTCTGCTATTTGCTATTAGGATGTATCTAAATATTTGAATAAGGGTAGATATTACTGAGGCGACATAGGTAAGGGCTGCTGCTATAAGGACTTTTCTTGCTCCTTTTTTTTCATTTGAATTTAAGATATTTAATTTTTCTAGTTCTTTCAGAGCTCTTTTTGAGGCATTAAATTCAACTGGTAAAGTTATAAGCTGAAATGCTAACATACTAAGTATAAGAACTATTCCTATTTCAATTAGACGAGCATCAAAAATGGCTCCAATAATAATTGATAGGTAACCGATTTTAGTAAATAAATTGACGGTAGGAACAATTTTTGCTCTAATACGCATTGGTTTATAACTTTCTTTATCTTGAATAGCATGACCGCATTCATGGGCTGCTACTGCTGAGGATGATATTGTCATACCATGATATATTTCAGTAGAAAGTTTAATTACTTTTTTTGTTGGGTCATAATGATCTGTTAGGGTTCCTGGTGTTTCTATAACTAAAATGTCTGATAATTTATGTTTATCTAATATTTTTCTTGCTATATCATAACCAGTAAGTTTTTTTGTTATTTCTCTTTTTTGATATTTGTGATAAGTTGTTTTGATTAATACTTGGGATATAACTGTTATTATTAGTGCTATCCATATGTAAAAATCGTAATTTAAGTAATTATTCATAATAATCTCCTTTATTTAAATATATTAAATGGATATCTATTTGGTATATCTAATTTGAATGTTAACTCTTCTTTTGTTATTGGGTGTTTGAATATTATACTTTCCGCAAATAGGGCTATATTTATGTTTTCTTTATTTTTTCCATACTTAGAGTCTCCTATTAAGGGATGATTTCTTGATGAGAACTGAACTCTAATTTGATGTGATCTTCCAGTTATTAAGTTTATGCGAACCAATGACAAATTATCTTTTTCTTTTAATACTTGGTAACTTAATTTTGAATATTTTCCTTTTTCTTTACTCACTACGTATGTTTTGTTTTCTTTTTCGTTTTTATATAGGTAGTCTTCTAAAACATCTTTGGAAGGTAAATGTCCGTTGATAACAGCTAAATAGGTTTTATGAAAAGTATTTTCTCTAATTTGATTGCTAAGCCTTGCTGCTGCTTTTGATGTTTTAGCAAAGACCATAATCCCACCTACTGGTCTATCTAATCTATGAACTAGTCCTAGATAAGCTTCTCCAGGTTTGTTTTCATGCTTTTTTCGATAGTCTTTCAAAAGAGTAAGCATGTCTATATCATTGGTATTGTCTTTTTGAACTGGTATATTTATTGGCTTTTCTATCACTAGAAGATGATTGTCTTCATATATTATATTAATCTTTGGTAACTTTTCCATATATTCCACAAGGTAAGATGAGATTATCTTCACTTACGGGGATAGTATTTTCCCCTGTTTCAACAATACAATCATTAAATTCTTTTTTTAGTATATTTGATAGTGATATATGACTTATACCAGTAGTATAACTACTTATTAATAAGAAAGAAAAGTCTTCATCTAAAACATTTTTTACCTTACTTAGAAGAATTTGAAAATCTTTTTCAAATTTCCATACTTCTTTATTTGGTCCTCTTCCATAACTAGGAGGATCCATAATTATTCCTTGATACTTACGACCTCGTCTTTTTTCTCTATCAAGAAATTTTAATACATCCTCAGTTATAAATCTAATTTTATGATTATCTAATCCTGATAGATGCATGTTTTCTTTTGCCCATTCATTTATTCCTTTAGAAGCATCGACATGAACAACTTCTGTTGCTCCGGCTTTTGAAGCTGTCATAGTCGCACATCCTGTATAAGCGAAGAGATTTAATATATTCATCTCCTGATGAGTTTTTAGATAATTTTTTATCTTTTCTTCAATGTAATCCCAATTTGATGCTTGTTCTGGAAAAATACCAGTGTGTTTAAAGTTTGTTGGTGATACTTTAAAAGTTAAGTCTTTATAATTTATGGTCCAATATTCTGGTAGTTTCTTCTTATATTCCCAGTAACCTCCTCCTTCGGTACTACGGTGATAGATTGCATCATAATTATTCCAAGTATTATTCTTTTTCCATATTATTTGTGGGTCTGGTCTTACAAGAAGGATATTTTTCCATCTTTCTAATTTTTCTCCGTCACCTGTTTTTAGGCATTCATAGTCGTTCCAATTATTTATTTTATTCATAGGCCCTCCTTTTATATTTTTATTTTAGACTATATATTTTTAATTGTCAACTTGGAAAAGACGAACAATGATTTGACAAAGCCTTTTTTTTGTGTTAGAATACTAAGCATCTTTTTGAAGGGGATGTTTTATAATGAATTATTTCGATATTAATGTTAATTCTGTTGCTTATTATAAATTAGGTTTAGAAGAAAAACTAAGATGCATTAAGGTTAAATTAAATGCTTTATTTAATGATAATAAAGGTAAAACAATTACGATTGTGTACAAAGGTAAAAAGAGAACTATTCCTTACGATAAGCAAGGAATTGTAAAGGCTTTAGTTCTAAGAGAAAAGGCTTTGGAGAAAAAAGTTAGTGTGCCTTTTGAATATGATTTCGAGAAAATTAAGCCTTTAAGAAATGATAATACCACTACTGGTTCTTATCAAGAAAGTGACGAGAATATACCTTTACTTGATTTTTCTGCTATTCCTAATTACAATCCTGACGTAAATGGTGATAATATTTATATGAAAAAAGAAGAAAAGGTATTAGAACCTACTAGTGTAAATAATGTTTCTTTTGATGAATTATCAAGTGATATTTCTAATAAAGTTTCTGAGCAGAAAGAGGATGAAGATTTATCTGCTGTATGGAAGAGTGCTTTTGATAAGAAAGCTTGTTGCGGTGATAAAATTTTAAAATATAAGGTTGATAAAAGTGGCAATATTGTTTCTGCATATTTTGTTTCTAATGAAGATGATGGTAAGATTAAACCTAATTATGTGGAAAAGAGACTAACTGTTACTGAACAACCGTTGAAGAGTAAAACTGGTATTTTGCCATGGTTACTTGGATTGTCTATTGTTAAGAAAATTAAGAATAGAAGAAAAACTGGTAAATTTACTGGTAAGATGAATATTAAAGGATTATTTAAAAAGGACAAAGGTGGAAAATTTGCTCCTAAAAAGGACAAAAAGGGAATTACTTCTCTAATTCTTGCTGTTCCTTTTATTAAAACAATAAAGGATAAAAAAAATAATAAAGAGAAAGTTTCTCTTCTTATGTTAAAAGAAAAAATTAAAAGAAGAAAGACCGCTATTGTTACTTGGGCATTAGTTACATCACTTTT
The DNA here is from genome assembly GCA_947168625.1 of uncultured Caryophanales bacterium. Classification (GTDB taxonomy): domain Bacteria; phylum Bacillota_I; class Bacilli_A; order RF39; family UBA660; genus CAG-302. The sequence continues at coordinate 334 of CAMVMQ010000067.1, read as the reverse complement.
ATTAGGTGGTCTTGGTCTTCTTGACAAAAAGAGTAATAAAAATAGTGGTGATAATTTTAGTCAGCGTAATGATTCTGTTACTGACGTTTGGGAACCAACTCAAGATACTGTTGATGTAATTAAACCTGTCATTACAGAGAATAAAGATGTTACTCCAACAGAACCTGTTATTACAGAGGATAAAAATGTTACTCCAACAGAACCTGCCATTACAGAGAATAAAGATGTTACTCCAACAGAACCTGTTATTACAGAGGATAAGGATGTTAAAGAAGAAGCTAAATACAACTTTTCTTTTAATGATAAAATTATGATTGAAGATGGAGCTAGTATT
>CAMVMQ010000066.1 GCA_947168625.1 uncultured Caryophanales bacterium | reverse complement strand
CAAGAAGTAGATAATACAAAAGTAGTAGATAAACCTAAAGAAGAAGTTAAATTATTAGAAAGTAAAACTGGTGAAGTTGATAGGATACTTGAAGATATTAAATATTATTTATCATATTATCATGGCAAAGAAGATGTTAATAAGATAGTTAATGATTTATTAAATGAATATAATAATAACTTAGAATTAATTAATACTAGTAGAAGAAATAAAATTATTAATTTAGAAGTATCTAATAGAGAAGTATTATATAATAATTTAGTTGTTAAGTTAGATATTATTCTAGATAAATTAAAGAAGAATTATGAAGATAATCAAAAGTATTTAGATATGATTAATATTATTAATTCATGCAGGCATCTACTAGAAGGTACTAATGCTCAGCAATTAGAAAGTGACTTATATGATGATTTTAAATTAATTAGTGAAACAATACTTCCATTTATTGATGATAAAGAAAGAGAAGAGATAAAGAAAGAGTTATTAAATATCTTTGATTCCAATAGTAAGGATATACTTGAGTTTTTAGATTCTATTCATATATTTAGTGAAGGAAGCATTAAGAATTTGAAATATCATACGATAGATGAATTTGAGTTAAATTTAAGAAAAGAAATACATAACACATTAATAAAACTTAGTCATTATGTTAATAGAAAAGATTTAATAAGTGAAATAGTAACTGGTATTAATGATAATATTAATGGTATATATATTGAGAGTAAAAATAAAGTAGTAAGTATATATTTAAATAGTATTTATGAAGTTATTGAAAGTATTAATAATAAAGTTAATGTAGATAGAAATTATTATTCTTATTATATAGAAGAGATGAATAAGATATTAAATATAGATATAGACTACGATTTAAGTAATGAAGATATATTTAGACTACTTTTAAATATTTATTGTAGATTAAGTAGATTAGAAATTGAATTAGATAGTGAAATTAATATTAACAAATATAAAGTAAAAGTAAAAAATATCTAGTTATGTCGAAAGCCTTTACAGGCTTTTTTCTTTTATTTATAATTTTTATAGATAAGGAGACTAGATATGACAGAAACTATAAATAGGGTATTTAGTATATGTAAGTATTATGATGAAATAATAAATTATGATGTTGTATATGGTGATTTTGTTTCTTTTGATTTAATAGATTTTTATAAGGATTATGTTTTCAGTAGTGAAGATGACGATAAAATAGTATTCTTAGATAATTGCATGTATAAATATGTAACTGATTTTAAATATCATAAAGGACTAAAGAGTATTATTAATACTAAAGAAATTGATATAAATAGTTATAAGAAGACTAAAAGACTCTTAAGAAAAATAATTTCTTTTGATGATAAATATGAAAACGATAAAATACTTAATTATAAATCAAGTAAATGGATATAGTATATATATTCATTTTTTCTTATACAAGGAATTATTGACTTAAATTTTTACCTAGAATATAATTAATGTAATTGGAAAAAACAAAATATGATAAAATAGTATTAAAGGAGCTAGTTATGTATATAGATGTATTATGTGAACTTAGTGCTAAAGCTATTGACAATGTTTTTACTTATCATGTACCTAAAGATTTAGAAAGTGGTATTAAAATAGGTATCAGGGTTAGTATTCCATTTGGTAAGATGATTCTTGAGGGCTTTGTTGTAGGAATTAATAATGATACTACTTATGATAAAAGTAAGATAAAAGATATTATTAATGTCTTAGATAAAGAACCGGTTCTTAGTGATGAGATGTTAATACTAGGTAAATATTTAAGCGATACTTTATTATGTTCAAAGGTATCTGCTTATCAAGTAATGCTTCCTAAGGCTTTAAAAGCTAAAAATGGTAGTGATATTAAGATTAAATATAATAGATATTTAAGGAAAATAAAAAGTAATGAAGAAATAGATGAATATATAAAAGGTTGCAAGTATGAAGGGCAAGTTAATTTACTTTGTAAGTTAAAAGAAGAAGATATTTTAATTACTAAGATGTCTAGTACTATTAATACTATTATTAGACATGGTTTAGGAGAAATAGTTAACATTGAAGAGAAAAGATACCATTATAGTGGTTTATCTAATTATCAAAAGGTAACTTTAAATAACGAACAAGAACAAGTTGCAAATAGAATTATCTCTTCTTTTGATAAGAGTGAAACTTTTCTTTTATATGGAGTTACTGGTAGCGGTAAGACTGAAGTATATATGCATGTAATAGAAGAGGCTTTAAAAAAGGGAAAAGAAGCTATTATGCTTGTTCCGGAGATAAGTTTAACTCCACAGATAGTAGGTAAGTTTATTTCGAGATTTGGAGACGTTATATCTGTTTTGCATTCACGTTTATCTGATAGTGAAAGATATGATGAATATCGCAAAATTACTGAAGGTAAAGCAAAAATTGTTATTGGTACTCGTAGTGCTATTTTTGTTCCGTTTAAAAATCTTGGTGTTATTATAATAGATGAAGAACACACTGGTTCTTATAAGCAAGAAAATCATCCTAGATATAATGCTAAGAGTGTTGCTATTTGGCGAAGTAATTATCATAAATGTCCAGTAGTTTTAGGTAGCGCTACTCCTAGTTTGGAATCATTTGCTAGAGCAGGGAATAAAGTATATACTCTTCTTACTTTGACTAAAAGAGCAGGAGTTAGTACACTTCCTAATGTTAAAATTATTGACATGAAAGAAGAGGCTAAGAAGAATAATTTTCTTCTTTCAGATTTATTAAAAGAAAAAGTAAAAGAAAAGTTAATACTTGGTGAGCAGATTATTCTTCTTCTAAATAGGAGAGGGTATTCTAATATTTTAACATGTAGAGACTGCGGTAATACTTTGAAGTGTCCTAATTGTGATATATCTTTTACTTATCATAAGACTAGTAATAATTTAAAGTGCCATTACTGTTCTTTATCTAGGCCTCTTCCTAGTAAATGTCCTAATTGTGGTAGTACTAATATTAAAGATTATGGAGTAGGTACTGAAAAATTAGAAGAAGAACTAAATAAATTATATGATGCTAAAATAGTTAGGATGGATATTGATACGACGAGAAGAAAAGGAGAACATGAAAAGATAATTGATTCTTTTGGTAATCATGAATATGATATATTAATAGGTACTCAAATGATTGCTAAGGGACTAGATTTTCCAAGTGTTACCTTAGTGGGGGTGATATCTGCGGATTCTTCACTTAATATTCCTGACTTTAGATCTAGCGAAAATACTTTTCAACTGCTTTGTCAAGTATCAGGGAGGGCTGGTAGAAGTAGTATACCAGGAGAAGTTATAATCCAAACTTATAATCCTAATCACTATAGTATTGTTCTTTCTAAGAATCATGATTATCTGTCTTTTTATAAAGAAGAGATGAAGATGCGAAAAATGCTTAAATATTCTCCTTACTACTTTATGACTTTGGTGGAAATATCTTCAAAAGACTATGAACTTAGTTTTAAGGAAGCTGGTAAAATAAGTACATATTTAAAAAATAATTTGGATATGGAAAGCATTATATTAGGACCTAGTATGGCTAGTATGTTTAAAGTAAATAATATTTATCATTTAGAGATAATAATTAAATATCGTAAAGATGATAATTTAAAGAATGCACTTAAATATATTGATGATATTTATAAAAGAAATAATAAGGTATCTGTAGAAATAGATTTTGATCCATTAAAAATATAATCATATTCTTTCTCTTACTTAATATAATTAATTAGAAAAGAGGAAGAATATGATTAATAAGAAGAATTTATGGTTTTTAACATTATTTAGTCTTGTTTTAGTATTATCAATATACTATGTAACGATGCCTAGTGAAGTCTTTACGGAAAGTAAAAAAGTAAGTACTGATAATATAACTACTGATGAGGTGAGTTTGATAGATAGTATGAAACTTGAAGATGATGCGCTTGTATTAAAAGAAATAAATGATTTGAAAGAAAAGCTAGTTAATAGTGAGTTATCTTCGGAAGAAAAAAATACTTTTTTTGAAGAATTAAAGAAGGTAAATAAAAATTCTTCCAAAGAAGAGACATTAGAAAATAAGATTAGTAAAGAGTGCAACTGCGGAGCATTTGTTAAAATAGATGGTGATAATGTTAGAGTAGTTTTAGATTCAAAGGATGCTAGTGCTAGTAATGCTAATAAGATAATGCGTCTTGTTCAAAGCGAATTTGATAATAAAATGTTTATTTCAGTAAAATATAGTTAATTAATGATAAATAACCTCACTAAATATTATTAAGCGAATACAATATATAGAAAGAAGTAAACCACCCTTTAGAGGAAGTGAGGTATTTTTATGGCTAGTGGTATATTAACAAGAAGAGAAAAAGAAGTTTTTGATCTTTTAGTAGACAATAAGACTACTAAAGATATTGCTGATGTTTTAGGTATTAGTGAAAAGACTGTTAGAAATCATATATCTAATACTATGCAAAAACTAGGTGTTAAAGGAAGAGCAACAGCAGTAGTAGAACTTATTAGACTAGGAGAGATTTCTTTATAGTAAAGCACATATTAGTGCTTTTTTTTATTTTAAATAATTTTTGAATGTTATTGACACGATCATTGTTAATGAGTATAATTAAATTGTAGGATAAGATAAGGTGAGGTAAGGAGTTTAGTTATGTTAATAAAGAAAATGAAATTATTAGTTGTTGGAATATTATGTATGTTTGCTTGTATAGTTAATGT
>CAMVMQ010000065.1 GCA_947168625.1 uncultured Caryophanales bacterium | reverse complement strand
CTTTTGTCAATTTTTTTATATAAATTTATTGTATTATTTTCAAAATTAATGTATAATGACTTTAGAGTAAAATAGGAGTGAGAAAATGATTGCTAATCAGGAAAATATAGTAAATAAGAATTATTTTGGTGTTAAACATTATAATGTTAAAATTGTAAAAGAAAAACTTAGTCCAATAAGATTCATAATTAATGTTATATCTTATGCTGTCTTTATGTGGTTAATATTAATTGGCATAACATTGCTTATCTATATCGCAGATACAAAGATTAGAGCAGCTAAAGGAGACTTTACTCCTCCTAAATACAATGCTTATGTAGTATTAACTGGTTCTATGATACCAGAAATACTTCCAAATGATGTTGTTATAACAAAAAGGACTGAAGGTGAGAAACTAAAAGTAGGAGATATTATTACGTTTATTCCTTCTGATACAAGAATATCAAATATTATTGTAACACATCGTATATTAAACAAGTATTATGATGCTACAACTAAAAAGTTTACTTATCAAACAAAAGGAGATAATAATAACACACCGGACTTTACTTTAGCAGAAGATCAAAATATTATTGGTAGAGTAATATTTAAAATACCAAAAGTAGGTTATATTCAAGCATTGCTTGCTACCCGTGGTGGAATTATTATTGCTATACTAATACCGGCTTTAGTAATACTATCATATGACTTAATGAAACTTGGTAGAAATATAATGAGAAGTAAAAATAAAAGTAAAACCAAGATAGTAAGAGGGTGATATAATGGCTAAGACAAATAAATTTCATGTCAAAGAAATAAAAGATGAAGTAAATTACACTGTTGAAGAGGAAAGAAAAGACCGATCTCCCATTTACTGGTTCCTTAAGAGAAACATATGGTTAATATATGGTATTGTCATGTTTATTTCAATTATTATATCGACAATTACTATTTATGCTGTAAGTAAAAATATTAAAGGATCAACAAAAGTAGAATATTCTGATAATGGAGTTACTGTAACATTTGATGAAGGAAATAATAGTATTTTAAATGGTACTCCAATAACTGAAAGTTATGCTTCAAAATTATTTGATGGTACATTGGCGAATGATTTAAATAAAGGTGTCGTAATCAGAATAAAAGAAACAACTTTTGAATTAGGTACTATCGTTTATTATTCTGATAAAACAGTTTTAATTAAATATAGCAATGGAAATTATGTTAAAGTAAAAGCTCTAAATAATGATTATGGAGTTATGGATGATGGTACTATTAAGAGTGGTGCTGATTCTAAAAATGTATTGTTTGAATATAAGAACAACGAAGATTTAAAAATAAAATTATTATATTTATCTGATGGCACTGTTGAAATAACTAAAGATAATTTAACTATCCTTCTTCGTAATGAAGACCTAACTAGTACCAAAGAAAATTTCATTACTAATTTAAGTGGTGTATCAGTACCAATAAGCAATAATAATGATAGCATTATATTTTCTGATGGTAAAAGTATTAAAGAAGGTAACTATATAATAGTAGATGGTGTAAAGCATTATAGTGTTAAAGAAGAAAATATTCATGATAACATAAAAATAATTTATTATGATAATGGCTATGCTGAAGTGATTCATGATGATATAGATATACTTGTAGAAAAAAGCGAACATATCAAATACGATGATAATATATTTGAAATTGTTGATGGCAATAAAGAAATAAACATTAAAGATTTTATAGACATTAAAAATATAGAATTAGATAATAAAAATAATGCTGATATAAACTATATTGTAGTTCTTGAAGAAACTGCTAATTATGCTAAACATAATGTGTCAAGAAGACTTCCTAATGAATATATAGATTTTAGATTAACAGTTAAAGATAATAATACCGAAGGAACACTTAATAACAATATTAAAGATTCCAAAGATTATGAAGGATTAGAATTAAAGACAAATACTTATCTACTTTACAGTGGCAAATTATCATCACTTGAAAAAACTGATGTTAAGGTAGGACTATGGATAAGTTATAAAAATATAACAAATGAATATATGAATAGTGCCTTTATTGGTACTTTGAAAGTATACGTAAGATAATAAAAGAAAGGTGATATTATGCAGAAGAAAAAAAGTTTAATAGTAACAACTCTATTAGTATTTGTAATAGGAGTAACTATATTTATTTTAACAGGAACTAATGCTCTTTTTACAAGTAAGCAAATATCATCTCGAAAAAATGATTATAATACTGGATTGCTTTCAATTGAGGCATCTTCCAAATCAGATATTATATCATTAGAAAAAGTTCTCCCTATAACAGATGAAGAAGGAAGAGAACTAGAACCATATGTCTTTACAATCAAAAATAAAGGTAATATTGATTATCAGTTTGATGTGCAGTTGCTTTCTGAAAGTGATAATACCTTTAGTCCAGAATATATTAAACTTATAATAGATAATGGTGAAGTAACTACCTTAAGTGCTCTAACAGAGAGCAAAATAATGCGTGATATTATTCTAAAAGCTAATGATAGTGTTGATGTATCTATTCGAATATGGTTAGATGAAAATACTCCTAATAGTGAAATAACCAAGACATTTTCTTCTAAATTAGTTATAAATGGTATTGCTATTCATACAAGAACAAATGAGGCAGTTGGAGCATCTACTTATTTAGTTAATCTATATCGCAGTAGTATTCTAAACAAGATAATAATAGATAATAAAGAATACAATTATAATGAAACTACTAATATGATTAATGATAGATTAGGTGGAATAACAACCAATTTAAACGATGGTAATATCAGATATGTTGGAGAAAATCCTAATAATTATTTATACTTTAATTGCAATAATTATTTATCTCCTGATAAAGATACATGTGAAATTTGGCGTATTATTGGAACATATAACAACATGATTAAGATTGTCAACACAAAATCTATTGGTAATCTGGCTTGGGATAAAGATGGAAAAAATAATTGGGGTATTTCATCATTAAATCAATATTTAAATGATAACTATTATTCAATTAATTTAAATAGCGATACAGCATCTTATGTTGCTATAGTTAATTGGAGTAATAATACCGCTAGGATAGGATTACCTACTTTAGAGGATATCAGATACTCTAGTATAGATAGTAATCCTCATACCAATAATTGGCTTACTAGTAACATAAATAATACTTGGCTTATGAATACCAAAGATAATATAGTATATTATACAAATAATACTGCAAGTGATTTAGAAAACTCCGATACTTTAAAAGAAGTAAGACCTGTATTATACTTAAATTCTGAAGTATCAATATATGGAGGTAATGGTTCAGTAGAGAATCCTTATATGATAAGATAGATTGATTATTAGGGGAGAAGTGGTAAAAATGAAAAAAAGTAAAAAAAAGCTAATTGATTTTACTAAACTTAAAAAGAAGTTTAAAAAGGGAACTAATATGAAATTCAGTATAAAAGAAGTAATAATCATCATGCTTTTTTCTTTGTGTATAGGTTTTGTTTTGTGTTTTAGCCTAGCAAGTATAATAGCAGGTAAAAGCTATTTCAGAGTAATAAAAGACCTGGATAAAGTAATAGATACTTATTATGCTATTGTTGATAATTATTATGGCAATCTTGATAGTAACTCTTTAGTAGATGGCGCTGTTGAAGGAATGATATCCTCCGTAGGAGACTCCTTTACTAGCTATTCAAACACCGAAAATACAGAAGCCTTTAATGAGACTATTAATGGTAGTTATGAAGGAATAGGATGTAGTATAGCTACTTACCAAGATGGTGTAATTGTTGTTGTAAGTGTCTTTGATGATTCACCATCAAAAAAAGCTGGCTTAGAAGTAGGAGATATAATTCTTAAAGTAGATGGTGAAAGCTACGAAGGCAAGACAAGTAATGATATATCAAATTATGTTAAAGATAGTGGTAAAGAAAAGATAGTTCTTACTGTTAAGAGGAAAGAAGAAGAAAAAGATATAACAATTAATTTAAGTAAAGTAGAAATACCTTATGTAACTGGGGATATTATTGAGGTAAATGATAAAAAGATAGGATATATAAATATATCATTATTTGCTAATACTACGTATAAACAGTTTAATAAAAAATTAAAGAAGCTAGAAAAAGAAAATATTGATGGATTAATAATTGATGTAAGATCTAACTCTGGAGGATATTTAACTTCGGTTACTGATATATCTAGTTTATTTTTAAAGAAAGGTAGTATTATTTACCAACTAAAAGATACATCAGGTACAATTAAGAAAAAAGATATTACTAAAGAAAAAAGAACGTATAAAGTAGCAGTATTAATTAATAAAGAAAGTGCCTCAGCTTCAGAAATATTAGCTTCTGCGATAAAAGAAAGTTATAAAGGTTTAGTCATAGGTACTAATAGTTATGGTAAGGGAACAGTACAGCAAACTAAAAAATTATTAGATGGTAGTATGATTAAATATACTACTCAGAATTGGTTAACTCCAAATGGTAACTTTATTAATGAAAAGGGGGTAACTCCTACAAATGTCGTTGAGTTATCTGATGAATACTATTCCAATCCAAGTAGAGAAACAGATAATCAACTACAAGAAGCTTTAAAAATATTAACGTCAGAAAAAGAATAGCTTTTATTCTTCTTTACTAGAGAAGATAATTACTATTGTTAGAATTAAATATGAAACAGACGTTTTTAAATTACGAACTATAAAAAATGAAGTAACAAGATAATATATAAAGTAA
>CAMVMQ010000064.1 GCA_947168625.1 uncultured Caryophanales bacterium | reverse complement strand
ATTTGGTGCTTGTGGTGGGACTCGAACCCACATGGCTATTAACCGCTGGATTTTGAGTCCAGTGCGTCTACCAATTCCGCCACACAAGCAAGATATATATTAATTATAGCATACTTTTCTATTTTTGAACCACCTAAATGAAAAAAGCTTTCAATTATTTTGAAAGTTTTTTTACTTTTGCTCCAATATATGGTAAGTTACGATATTTTTGATCATAGTCAAGGCCATAACCGATAACAAATAAATCATCTACTTCGAATCCAACATAGTCTGGGTCTATTGGAACTATTCTTTTCATTTTTTTATCTAAGAGTGCACAAGTTACAAGTGATTTAGGATTCATATCCATTATATAGTCATATAAATATTTTAATGATCTACCCGTATCAACTATATCTTCAACTATAACAATATTCTTGTTTTCAATATTTTCTTTTTTAATATCTAGATTTAATTTTATTCTACCAGTAGATTCTTCTCCAGAATAACTTGATATTTTAATAAATTCTAAGATAGCATCTCCGGGATAATTTTTTAATAAATCACAGGTAAAGAATACTGCTCCTTTTAAGGTACATACAAATATTACTTCTTCATCTTTATATTCTTTATAAAGAGTTTCTGAGAGTTCTTTTGTTCTTTCTTGTATTTGTTTTTCAGTAAATACTATTTCTAAGTTTTCCATATAAATCCCCTTTTCTATAAATATTTATTTAAATTATCTTTAAAGAATTTAAGAAATTCTTCAGTTGTATTATTTAAGAACTTTTCATCATAGGCAATACTATAAATAGTAGATGGGGTATCAAAATCAACAGGTATTTCATATAATTCTTTATTTTTCAGTTCCTTTTCTATTACTTTTTTTAATCCCCATCCTATTCCCAAGCCTTCTTTTACTAATTCTTTCGTAGTAGCAGATGCATAACTTCTTATACTGCTTGTAAATTTAATATTATTTCTTTTTAATTTTTCTTCTAGAGTATCGATATCAACATATCCAGGGAAAGAAAGTACTAATGGATATACTGTATTTTCATCATGTTCTTTATATTTATCATACATTTCTTTGGTACCATAAAAACAGGTTTCTAATTCACATAGTATTTCTTCTTTAAATCCATTATTTGTTAAGAAAATCGGATACTGCATTATAATGAAATCAATATCTCTTCTTTTTAGGATTTCGGTCATATCTCTATTAGTGGATTGAAAGATGGAGAATTTAGCTCCTGGATGGATCTTTTTAAACTCTTTTATTATTTTTGGCAGCATAAACTGAGATATATGGGAATATAATCCTATTCTTACTAGTCCTGTTACTTCTTCTTCTCTTTCTGTTATGATTCTTTCAGCTTTCACTATATTATTAAAGGCTTTTTGAAGATAAAACATTAGTTTTTCTCCATCATCTGTTAAAATCACACCATTTCTTTCTCTTATGAATAATTTAGTTTTTAAATTATCTTCGAGTTCTTTTATTGCATAACTAATTGCAGGTTGTGAGATATGAAGCAAGTCTGATGCTTTAGAAAAGCTCTTTGTTTCTGCTACTGCATAAAATGTTTTATACTTATTAAAATCACTATTACTATTATATATTCCCATATATACCTCCTAATTATTTAATAGTTTTCTTATTTTCTTTTGATCATCTTTCTCTATATTATAACTATCATCAGATAATTTTTCTTGTATAGTCAAATTTTGTGGTATTAGCACTTCTTCTTTTGGATTATTTTTATGTACTTCTAATAATATTTTATCATCATAAATATTTAATTTATATAGTAAACTATTCTCAACAAAATTTATTTCTCTTTTATTTATAATACTTAGAGTATTAAATCTACTTAAAAATGATGTCACTTTATATTCTGATATTCTCTCGTTAATAGCGGTTACTTTCTTTCCATTATATTCTTTATATACTTCAAGTATATAGTCTTTACCACCTTTAAATCTCTTTGATATTTTAAATATATAATTATGATAATTAATATCTAAATATCTTTCTGTTATTAGTATATAATCTTTTTCTAAATACTTTTTAATATTACTATTTTTATCATCTATTAAAAATCTATCAATATATGTTCGATTAACTTCTTCTATTAAATCATCTACATAACCTAGTATTATCTTAGTTTCTTCTTCTAGTGATAATCTACTACTTATTATTTTTAAATTATGATGATTAGCCCAAGCATTAGATGTTTTTTCATCTAGCTCTTTAGCTTGTTCGACATCTTCTTTCCTTGCATCATTATTTTTATTAGAACCATATTCTTCAGGTTTGCAAGTAGCTAAACTTTGTAAATCTAAAATCATATCATATTTATCTAAGGCTTCTATTTCTGAAAGATGATTTTGATGTAACAATTGGTCAAAATCTTCTCTCGTATTTAGATACGCCATATTATCAAAGATACCTCTATCATATATAATAACACCAAGTTTACTATCCTTATAGTTATTAACTAGGTATTCCATAGCATCTCTTTCTTTTACTAATTGTCTTTTCATGACTAATAATTGAAATTCAACAATATTATCTTTGGTTGGTATAATTCCATTTTCTATTAATTCAGTAGCGGTTTCTGGTACTGTTACACATGGGATGTTTCTTTCTTTAAGGTATTTTTTTATGTTTTCTAACGCTGTTGTTTTACCAGCATAAGGGCCTCCTGTTAAAACTAAATTTAATTCTTTCACTTTTTCCTCCTAAGCATGAAATGAAATATAGGCCTATTATTTCTTTTCATCTTTAGGATAACATACTTTTTTTTACTAAGTCAAATACTTTATTTTTATATAAAATATAAAAATTATTTATATTAGAAAAAGGATAACCTAATTATTGGTTATCCATTATAAACTATTTTTTATTTTAATTACTAAGTCAGTCATATCAAGTTCAAAGTATGATAAGACATCTTTTTCACTACCACTTTTACCAAAATTATTTACTCCAATAAAGTCTTCTTCTGATGATATTAATTTATACCAATTTGCATCATTAGATAGTTCTACGACCATTCTTCTATAACCCGTTGGAAGTACTTGTTCTTGATAATCTTTATCTTGTTTTAAGAATGTATTTAAATTAGGCATAGATACTACTCTTGCTTCAATATAATTCTTAAGTAATTCATCTTTTATTTGCATAGCAAGATCTACTTCACTACCCGAAGCCATTAAGATTACATCTAATCTTGTTTTTACTTCACTAACGATATATCCACCACGAGATACTTTTTTAGCACTAGAGTGTTTTAATGTATCATTGTGTCCCCTAGGTAGTACTAAAGCTGCTGGTTTTCCTTCTTTTAGAATATTACTCCAAGAACCTATTAGTTCTTTATAATCGCATGGTCTATATACTGTGAAATTAGGTATTGATCTTAGTGCTCCTAGTTGTTCAATAGGCTGATGAGTAGCGCCATCTTCTCCCACTCTTATACTATCATGAGTAAAAATATACGTTACTGGTAAATTCATCATAGCACTCATCCTAATAGATGGTTTCATATAATCTGAAAAAGCTAAGAATGTACTTCCAAATGGTCTTAAATTGGTTAATGCAAGTCCATTCATTATTGCAGCCATAGCATTTTCTCTTACACCAAAGTAAATATTACGACCTCCATAGTTATCAACGCTAAATTCTTTTTTTCCTTTTAGGAATGTTTTAGTACTTGCTAGTAAATCAGCACTTCCACCAATAAAGGTTGGAACAAAAGAACCAATAACATTCATAATCTGATAATTGATATCGCGCATAGATTTATCTTCAAAGATCTTGCTAGAATCAATTACTGCTTCGATATCTAAGGATATTTTATCGCCCTCTGCTATTAAGTCTAATGCATCTTTTTCACTATCAGTAGCATTTCCCACAAATATTTCGTATTCTGTATACCAATCTTTATAATAATCACTAGTTCCTTCTTTGATAAACTCTAGAACGTTTTTTCTAACTTCTTCATCAATAGTAAAAGGGGCTCCTTCTTTTAATTCTTTTCTTATTTCTTCTAAATCTTCTTTTTCTAAGTTGGCATGAATACGACTAGTACCTTCATATTTTGAATATATTCCAATAGTAGTTTCTATTTCTATTAATACTGGTTTATTACTCTTTTTAGCTTTTTCAATAGCTTTTGATATTTCACTAACGGACTCACTATTTTTTACAGTAATTACTTCCCAATCCATTGCTCTAAATCTATCTGCAACATTCTCAATACTTGTTTTTTCAATAGAAGCATCAGCGGTAACCTCATTAGAATCATATAAGACAATTAAATTATCTAGTCCAAGATTACCTGCTATTGAGGCCGCTTCATAAGATATGCCTTCCATTAAGTCACCATCAGATACAATAGTATATATATTGTAATCAAAAACAGTATTTTTCTTTTTATTAAAGGTACTTTCTAGATATTTTTCTCCTATGGCCATACCTACTGAAGTTGCAAATCCTTCGCCTAAAGGTCCTGTAGTAACTTCAATGCGATGATTCAAATCATATTCAGGATGTCCTGATAGTGGCGATGTTATCTTACGATAATTTTTTAATTCATCAATACTGTACTCATCTAATAAATAATATAAGGATGCATATAAAAGTGCGCTACCATGACCAGCACTAAGGACTAATCTATCTCTATTACACCAAGTTTTTCTTTCTAAATCAAATTTTAAATGATATGCTAATAGTGTATATAATGTTGGAGCAAAATCTAAGGCTATACCAGGATGACCACTACCTGCATTATTTATCATATCTAGAGATAACATTCTTATTTCATTTATTATTTTCTTTTCATTTAGTTTCATATTCATACCTACCTTTAAGTTAATTATACGAGATTTATTACAAAAAGTCTACATTATTTGACACTTTAGTGTTATAATTTACTTATGGAAGCGTACTCGAAGTGGTCATAACGAGCTTCACTC
>CAMVMQ010000063.1 GCA_947168625.1 uncultured Caryophanales bacterium | reverse complement strand
GCTCCTATCTCTCCAAAATATGTCGCATTAAGATATGTATTATCAGCATAATTACCATTTATCCAAAGATAAACACGGTATGTATTTGGCGTCGTTGTAACATTAATATTAGAAATTAAATTTTTCTCTGTTGATTGCATAATTGCTCCTTCTGATAAGACTGTTTCAGTACCTCCTGATACACTAACTACTGTATAGTATAATCCACCATTCAGTATTGTTCCAGAAGTGCTATTGGTTGTAAGAAAGATGGTACCAGTACCAGTCATACCAGTACAAGAAGGATCAACTCCTAAAATAACTTCTGCATATTGACTACCAACATAGCTTGATTGAAACCTTAATGGAGCAGTTGTATTCGAAGTTCCAATATTTCTACTTACTGTATAATTAATATTGAAGCAAGCCGAAGAAGAACCCTCGATTGCAATAGGACTACTAGTCCATGTAAGCCAAGCATAGGTTATACCCGAAACTATAACAACAAAAACTAAAATACCAATTATCGAACCAACAATTTTTGCTTTTTTATTATTCATTTTATTCCTACCTTCTACATAAATGATATCATATTTTTCTCTCTTAAACAAGTATATTTAAAATATTTTACAAATATTTTATTTTTTTTCAATTTATATATTGACAAAATATGCAAGTTCGTTTATCATATTAATCACCAGTTCGATTTAGGCGAATTGGTGCTAGTATCACACTAGCCAACCCCTTTTTATTCTTTTTGAGAGACTGTTCCTTAGGGGGTCAGTCTCTAATTTTTTTTAAATTAAAAGTCCCATAATCGAGATGGGACTTTTTTATATTAACAACTTATTTTGTTTGATAGTTTGAACCACTAAGTTGGTTTTCTCCTAATTTAACTAATCTCTTAGTAATTTCTCCACCAACTGAACCATTAGCTCTAGAAGTTGCATCTGGTCCTAAATTAACACCAAATTCGTTAGCTATTTCATATTTCATCTTTTCGATAGCTTGTTTAGCTCCTGGAACTACCATTTTATTATTTGAACTATTACTCATGATTTCACCTCCTACATTAATAGGTTGTGAAATAATTAGTTTTTAATACATAATAGTGATTGGTAATTTTTTCTATATATCAAACTTTATATAATCTTTTTTTATTTTTATTCTCTCTCTTGTGTTTACTGCTATTTCAATGAGTCTTTCATAATCAAAACTCTTTTCATAAGCGATAGTCTTATCAATATCTGGGTTAATAACTGGATGTTTGGGTAAAAAGATTGTACAACAATCTTCATAAGGTAATATAGATGTTTCATATGTACCTATTTTTCTTGATATGCCTATTATTTCTAATTTATCAAGGCAGGCTACCGGTCTAATTACTGGAACATTAGTAACATTATTAATAACCTTCATACTAGTTAATGTTTGACTGGCAACTTGACCTACTGATTCACCATTAATAAGACAAAGCAGACCTTCTTTTTCCATTATTTTTTCCGCTATTCGATACATCATTCTTCGCATAATGGTTATCATATATGTAGGGTCAATATTTTTATAAATGGCCTCTTGAATATCTGTAAATTTTACGACATTAAGAGTAATATTTGCATCATATTCAGTAAGTTTCTCTACTAATGCTTTTACTTTGTTTTTAGCCATCTCACTAGTATGAGGTGGAGACTCAAAATAAACACACTCTAGTCTGATTCCCCTTTTCATAGCAAGGTATCCTGCAACAGGGGAATCAATTCCTCCTGATAACATAAGAAGTCCCTTGCCAGCTACTCCAACTGGATAGCCACCAGAAGCTGGCAGCTCTTTTTCATATATATAAGTGTAATCTTCTCTAATTTCAATTTTAACCAAATAATCAGGATTATGAACATCTACTTTAATATTATCAATATTTTTTAAAAGAATTGCCCCAATTCTCTTACTAAATTCCATGCTACAAATAGGAAAAGTCTTATCGGCACGATCAGTTTCTACTTTAAAGGTTTTAAATTCCATTTCCTTAGCAATTTTTAATACATTATCCTCAATATCCTTTATATTAGTATTTACTCTATTAGCTACTACTATACTATGAATACCAAAGATATTTTTTAATATATTAACTATCTCGTCAATATTGTCTTCAGTCTCAATAAACATTCTAACTCTATTTTTAATAATATTAACATCATATTTTTCCAAAGCCTTCTTAATATTATTATATAGAATATTAATAAATAGTTTTCTGTTTCCACTTTTAGTAGTTAATTCTCCATACTTAATTAGTATTATTTTCATGTATATCACTTCTTTCTGAGGCATATCAAATATACCATATAAAATTATTTAAGTCAAAGCAATTATCTTCTTGTATTAAATCCTATCTCTTTATATAAAAAGGAGGTTTTTTATCCTCCTAATTATTTATGATTGTGCCACTATGTTTGTGGACAAGCATTAGTGCATTCACCTGATATTTCGTATTTTGAACTTATTTTTTTTACACAACAATTACTGGTATCATCACATACATCTTTTTTCTCAACGCCAGGAACATTATCCGCAGTTAGTAATGCATCAATATTTACAGCTGTACAAGTAGGATGTCCATCGAGATATAGTTCACCGGCTGATTCTACTAATTTTATCTTAATATCTTTTTCTTTATTTTTGCTTCTTTCAATAGATGAAGTAATGTTAGGAAGAGCTATTCCCATAATAATCACTAAAATAGCGATAACTGCCATTAATTCTATTAATGTAAATCCTTTTCTATTTATCCTTTTCATTCTATATCACCTACTTTAAGTATAATGTATTTTTATTTATTATACAAGATTATTTTATCTTTTCTTTTAAATTACTTAAAATGTTAATTGCTTCAATAGGAGTTATATTTAATACATCTATCTTTTTAATCTCTTCTTCTACTTCATTTTTTTTCGAAGAGTAATCGAGTGGTAGCGATGTTTGAATATATACTTCTTTTTTGCTATCTTTATTCTCATGGCTTTTTAATATTTTATCAGCCCTATCTATTACTGCATCAGGAAGTCCTGCTAGTTTAGCGACATTAATACCATAGCTTTTATCAACGCATCCATCCTTAACTTTGTGTAAGAAAGTAATATTCCCCTCTTCTTCAATGGCAGAAACATGTTTGTTCTTTAAATTCTTTACTTTTTTTTCCATATCAGTAAGCTCATGATAATGAGTTGAAAATAATGTCTTACATTTAATATTATTAGCAATATACTCCAGTATTGCTTCTGCTAAGCTCATACCATCAAAGGTAGCAGTACCTCTTCCTAATTCATCAAAAAGGATTAAACTGTTTTTAGTAGCAAACTTAATTGCACGAGATGCTTCTTTCATTTCAACCATAAAAGTAGATTCTCCACTTACTAAGTCATCAGAGGCTCCAATTCTTGTAAAAATTTTATCAAAGATAGGTAGTGTTGCCTCCTTAGCAGGTACAAAGCATCCTATTTGGGCCATTATTGATATGATACCAAGCTGCCTCATATATGTTGATTTACCAGCCATATTAGGTCCGGTTATTAATAGTATATCGGTATCTTTATCCATTATAATATCATTAGGTACATATTCTTCAGCCTTAAGTACTTTTTCTACTACAGGGTGTCTAGATTCAATTATATTTATTTCGTTGGTACTAGTTATTGTTGGTCTTACATAATTATATTTTTCACTTACTAAAGCAAAAGATTCTAGGACATCTACTTCACTTATTACTTTAGCTATTTTTTGTAAAACAGATATATATTCTTTACATTTATCTCTAATGCTACAAAATAAATCATATTCTAAATTTATTATTTTATCTTCGGCAGAAAGAATTAAATCTTCTTTTTCTTTTAAGAGTGGTGTAATAAATCTTTCACAATTAGCAAGTGTTTGTTTTCTAATATAACCCATATCATCTGTTATTAAAGATAGATTTCCTTTAGATACTTCGATATAATAACCAAAGACTTTATTAAATCCTACTTTTAGATTCTTAATACCAGTTCTATCTCTTTCTTCTACTTCAAATTTGCTTATGAAGTCTTTTCCACCTTTACTTAGAGATTTTAATTCATCTAGTTCAGAAGAATATCCTTCTTTGATTAAATATCCTTCTTTTAAACTATTAGGAGGTTCTTCATATATTGATTTTTCTAACAGATTGTATAAATCATCTAAAGTTTCTATTGTGTCATAATATTTTATTTTAGAAAGCTTTTCTTTAATGCTAGGTAATACCTTTAACGATGATTTAAGTTGTAATAAATCTTTAGCAGAGGCACTACCGAAACTAATTCTTCCACATAATCTTTCTAAGTCATATACTTCATATAAGTCATTACGGAGTTCTTCAGCGGTTATAAAGTCTTCGAGTAAATTAGTAACAATATTATATCTTCTATTTATTTCAGTTATATCTAAAAGGGGATTTTCAATAAAAGATTTAAGCCTTCTGCTACCCATCGCAGTCTTAGTATTATCTAAAAGCCAAAGTAAAGAATAAGTTCTTTCTTTAGTTCTTAAGTTTTCTGTTAATTCTAAGTTTCTTTTAGTATGAATATCCATTTCCATAAAGTCATTCTTCTTAATTATTTTAACTTTTTGGAAATGGGATAGATTTCTTTTTTGATCTATATTTAAATAATATAATAAATATTTAATAGATTTAATTATTCTATCATCAGTAATATCTTCATAGATATAAGTATACTCACTTTCTAATAAATTATCATTATATGATATAGGAACTTTATTATCTTTTAAACTTCCTATTAAGATTTTATCAGTAGTAGTATTAGTAACTAGTTCCTTTATTTCTAAAGATAATACTTTATATATAATATCAGTATTATTTTTTTCTAATATTTCAGAGTATATTTCACCAGTAGTAATATCAGAGTATGTTAGTACTACGCCATATTCAAAATCATATAAAAATCCTATATAGTTGTTTTCTTTTTCATTTAAAGAGTTAGCATTAATAATTGTACCAGAAGATATTATTTCGGTAATATCTCTTTTTACTATTCCTTTAGCAAATTTAGGATCTTCCAACTGCTCACAAATAGCTACTTTAAATCCTTTTTTTATTAGTTTATCGATATATA
>CAMVMQ010000062.1 GCA_947168625.1 uncultured Caryophanales bacterium | reverse complement strand
TTCAATAATTCTGTTAAACAATTTAATTCTTCTAAAAAAGAGTTATATAGAGTAAATTTTGAATATAATGGTAGAAATGATGAAGATAAAACTGATTTGGATGAATTAGTTGAGGAACTTAAAGGTAATTTAAATAAATCTAATACTATTGTAAAGTAAAAAGTAAGTTAATATTTTCTAACTTACTTTTTTATATATATTTAATTGTTTGAGTATTTCTTTACTTGTTCTTCTATTAAAGTAGTATCTTCAAAATAATTAAGTCCCATAACATTTTTTACTTCTTTCATTTTAATAGAGGCAGCTTCTCTTGCTTTTAAAGAGCCTTCTTCTAATATTTTATATACTTCTTTAATATTCTTTTCATATTCTTTTCTTCTCTCACGAATTGGTTTTAGTTCTTCTTGTATAATATTATTTAAAAATCTCTTTATTTTTACATCTCCTAGTCCACCTCTTTGGTAGTGGGCTTTTAATTCATCAAGATTATTATATTCTGGTAAATACTTTTTAAAGTGTTCATTAGTACAAAAAGCATCTAAATATATAAATACTGGATTGCCTTCTACTTTTCCTGGATCTTCTACTTTTAAATGATTTGGATCAGTAAACATACTCATTATTTTCTTTTCGATTACTTCGGGTTCATCTGATAAGTATATGCAGTTATTTAATGATTTGCTCATTTTGGCTTTTCCATCTAATCCTGGTAGTCTTGAACATACTTCATTATCGGGAAGTAATTCTTTGGGTTCTACTAGTACATTATCATATAGATTATTAAAACTTCTTACTATTTCCCTTGTTTGTTCAATCATAGGAAGTTGATCATCACCTACTGGAATGATATTTGCATCAAACAAAGTAATATCGGCAGCTTGACTTATGGGATATGTTAAAAAACCAGCCGGAATACTTGTTTCAAAGTTTCTTAATTTTATTTCTTCCTTAATCGTAGGATTTCTCTCTAATCTAGATAATGTAACTAAGTTAAGATAATAAAATGTTAATTCGCAAAGTTCAGGTATTTGTGATTGAACAAATATTGTTGTTTTATTTGGATCAATACCACAAGCTAAATAATCAAGTGCTACTTCTATTACATTTTCTCTTACTTTATCTAAATTATGAGCATTATCGGTTATTGCTTGAGAATCTGCTATTTCAATATATATTTTATCATATTTACCTGAATTTTGTAGTTCTACTCTTCTCTTTAAAGAACCAACATAATGGCCTAAATGTAATTTTCCTGTTGGTCTATCTCCTGTTAAAATAATATTTTTCATATTTTACCTTCTTTCTAAAATAAAAAGTCTTATCCTAACTAAAGGACAAGACTTTATTCTTGTTTTTAATGCCACCTATATACTAATGTATATTTTTTTGTTAACGAAGAACTCTCTCCGTACCATCCTACTAATTTCAGATAGTCTCTCATTGGCCCATTTCTATAACCTATAATGTAACTTTTCACCTAACAGTTACTCTCTATAATTAATCAGTTATGTACTCTTCCAAATCAACAATTTACAACTAAATTATATCTTTCATTTATATAAAAGTCAATATTTTATTTTGAATACTTACTTATCTTTTCTAATAATTTATCTTTATCTACTGGCTTGATTAAATAATCTTTAAAGCCATATTTTAAATAGTCTTCATTATACTCATAATCATTATTCTTAGTAAGTAAGATTACATTAGTATTAAAGTTTCTTATCTCTTGTAATTTTTTCATTACTGTTATTCCATCTAAAGGAGTCATTTCTTCATCTAGTAGAATTAAATCATATTTTTCTTTATCTCTTATTTTATCTAGACACTCTTTACCAGAAGATACACAATCTAATACTGTATTAGATTCTTTTAATAATTTAGTAATCATTTTTGTACTAGAAACATTATCATCTACGAGTAAGATTTTCTTTTTATCTAATACTTTTTCATATTTATTTAGGTTGTCTGAGGTTTCTCCTACTTTTTGATCTAATACTACTTTAATAATAGTACCCTTACCATAAATACTACTAGGAATGATAGTACCTCCCATTAATGTAACTAATTTTTTAGCATTATATAAGTTACTATTTAAATTAGTACTTTCTTTATCCTCTTCTTTTTTATTAAAGATTTTATTTAATTCATCAGCTTTCATACCAGTGCCAGAGTCTTCAACTGAAATGATTAGTCTCGCAATATTATTTTTCATAATAGCATTAACACTGAATTCAACATATCCTTCGTCTGTATATTTAACACTATTATCTAGTATTGTAGCAAGTGTTGTTTTAACACCTACAGGATCACCATATAAGTATTCTGGTAAATCACTAGCGACTGTAGTTCTGAATTCTAATCCTTTTCTTTCGGCTTTAGATTTATATATTTGAACTAATTCTTTAATAATAAGTTTAATATTGTATTTATCATTATATACCTTAATATTAGCAGTATCAATACTAGATACATCTAATATTTCATTAGTCATTGTCGTAAATCTCGCGGCACTTGCTTTGATATCTCTAGCATTATTATTGACACTTTCTATATCTATTTTTTTATTATCCGTTTCATCAAGAATTGCATCTGCACTATATTCAATATCCCTTGTAATATCTCTTATTTCATTAGTCATATTATACAAGAACATTGCCTTTTCTTCATTAGCATTATCAGTTATTTCTTTTGCTCTATGTACTTCATCTAACATCTTCATATCAGGATTTTCGATTGTATGATACATAATGAAGGCTATAAATATTAATGCTGGATTAATGATATAGTTTAATGATGGATTTATTATTTGAGCAACCAAAGCTAAACTACCAAGTAGTATTAATAAATATAATGGTATATATTTCTTGTTTTTTAAATTCTTATAATTTGAAAGTAAACAAATAATCTGAGTAATAAAGCCAAGAGCAAAAATTGTATATGTAAACATAATACTAAGTCCTGATGATGTAGCACCACCAGCATTATCTATTTCAACCTTTATAGGTAATATAATAACTATAATATTACATATTGTTATAATTATTTTTAATATTCGAAAATATTTATTTATTTTGTCTTTGTTTTTTAAAGATACATAGAAAATATAAAATGTAAGTATTAATATCCATAACATCAAATTTATTAAATAAGTTTTATTTAATATTGATATTAGAACTTCATTATGATTAAACGATGGAGATACCGCTACTCCAAGTATTAATCCACTTAAAGACATGAATATGTTAGCAAGTAAAAAACTTTTATATAACTCATCCTCTGTTTGCCTTAATCTCTTCTTGCTAAAAAATACTATACTAGTTGCTAAAATAACAAAAAATGCATAAATATTTATTAGTAAAAATCCTTGTATACTTTCCATTCTAGTAACACCTCCAACTAATTATTATTTTAATACTTTAACCTTATTATTCTTCTTATCATAATATATATCAATACTGTCTACTGTTAAGTTTGTTTCATTAACATCAACATTTATTTCAGTACCATCTAATTCTTCACGTCTTAATGCATTAAAGTCTTCTTTACCATTTTTCGATATTGGCATACTTACTCTGACTTTAAATTTAGCAGGAATTTGTCTTGAAGACATTGTTGGATTACCAATAATATTTTTATATACAACCTCTTTTATTACTTCTAAGATTTGTTCTTCAGTAGTTATATTTTCATCTAATACTACATGACAAATTGGCATTATTCCTCTTCTTCGATCATCAAAGTAATCTACTAAACAAGCTTTCTTTACTTTATCATTTGCAAGTATTTCTTTTTCAATTTCATAAGGCTTAATTTTAAAACCATCAAATCTAGTAAATGAACGATCTTTTCTTGCTTCATGGTAGAATACACCATCTCTATTCATATGAACTAAATCTCTTGTTCTTATATAATCAATTCCATCCATATCATAATGTGGTATTATTGTATCTCCATGTAATGTACCAGGAGTTACAGCATCAGAGTGAACAACTAATTCACCAGACAAAAATTCTTCGTTCTCATCAAATTTTACTGGTACTAATTTATCATCTATATTAGGGTCCACTACTGTATAAATAGTATTAGGTAGTGGTATACCAATAGAATTTAAATTATTATATTCTTTTTGAGCATATGATCCACATCCTAAGAATTCACTCATTCCATGGCCTTTTTCTACTTCAGCACTACTGCCATGTTCTTTAAGCCAAGCATTTACTCTCTCTTCATCAGAGGCAGTCATTGAGTCTCCTCCATAGATTACTTTAGTTATGCAAGATAAATCCATATCTTGTAGGTAATCACAATCAGGAAGAGCAGATACCCATGCTGGAGTTGCCATAATAATATTTGGTTTATATTTCTTTAATAGATAACCAAATTCACTTATTTCAAACTCTGGTACTGATATGCTACTTGTATTACTTACAATATTTAATAAGTAATTATCATAAGCACCAAATGGAGCAAAGAATGGTAATACATGTAATGCTCTTTCTCCAGGTTTAAAACTAACATTTCCCTTAATTAACTGCTGCAAAGTAGATATTCCATTTCTATTAGTAGCGGTTATTGGTTTTGGTCTAGAACCACTTGTACCAGATGTATGTCCAATATAATTAACTAGTTCTGGATTTTCAGTATATTCATATGTTTTTCTTTGGCATTCTCTTACTAAGTCACCATATTTGTATACTTTTAATGGTGAAGATTTAATAGCTCTATCTAAGTAGCTATTAGTTTTTTGCATCATTTTTATTTTATCTAGCAATACTTTATATCCTTTTAATTTTTGAACGTCTTTAGCAGTGTTTCTTAAATTTCTTAAATTATTATAATTTAAAACATCTTTCATATAATCAATTTTACCACGTAAATTCATTGAATCACTTGCTGATAAGACAATTATATTATTGATACCTAACTCTTTTAATTCTTTTTCAATAGGTTTAAGCATAGCTAAATAACACATATCAAGAGCTACAATATATTTTGCCCTTTCATACTTTATTATTTCCAACACTTTTTTAGCATTGGCCATAATATCCATACTATCTGGTCTTGGATCAATAAAATCGGCAATTGCTCCTATCTCAGTTGCACCAAACCATAATTGTGATGCTTCTGGAATATTAGGTACCATATTCA
>CAMVMQ010000061.1 GCA_947168625.1 uncultured Caryophanales bacterium | reverse complement strand
TCAGTTGCACCAAACCATAATTGTGATGCTTCTGGAATATTAGGTACCATATTCATAATTATATCGCCTTCTTTAACTCCAAGATCACTAAATACTCTTGCAGCCATAAAAGACTTCTCATATAATTCTTCAAAAGTCATATTCTTTCCATAATATTCCTCTGCAGTATAATTCATATATCCTTCATTTTTAGATAATAGATATCTAACTAAGTTTGTTTCTGGATCAGGATTATTAACTATTCTTTTATCATAATACTTCATCCATGGTCTATCGATATGTGGATAGCCTGTTATTTTGTTTTCCATATAAACCCTCCTATCAATCATTCTAATCATTTAAAGTATAACATAATTAGAAGTAAATGTAAATCTTTGTTTACACTATTTATGCTATTATTTGGCATAAAGTGCGAATATTTTATCATAAATTATAAATTTTAGTATTCATATATCTAATTATCAATAATTATAGTTATGAAAGTTTTATTGTTAACTAAAAGAAAACACCCGATTTAAATCAGATGTTATATTAGATTATTGAACAATATATGAAGAATTATTAAATATAAATGTATTTAATTTATACTATTGAAAAATTATCTTTATAAAACAAAATTATGCTTTTAATTATTCACCTATAATGTAATAAGGTCCTTCAATTATTTTATTATTTTCTTCCAATCTAATAAATGATTCATTAGGTAAGCAATATATTTTTCCGTATTTGCTTACATTAAGAACTTCATTTAGATTTTCTAGACTATTTTTATTCTGATGTGGGTAAATTAATATGTCTAATAATCCAATGCCATCATAATCAATTAAATTATTGTTTTCATCCAAATATTTAACTCTTTTTGCTTGATTCATCGTACCTGCACTGGTTCCAATTATTATTCCTTCATAATTATTTAATACCTCTTTTAGATTATATTTTTTTATATTTTCTATTTGATTTTTAGGGTTTCCTCCCATTAAATATATAACGTCAGAATTATCGATTATTTTCTTAACTTCTTATGATTTGAACGATTATCTATTACATTCCATTTTTTAAAACTAATTCCAATATCATTAAAAGAGTTTAATATTTTATTTATTTGTTCATCGTTCTTATCATAGTTATTAAAATCTGATGCAATAAATGTAATTATAGAATTTCGTTTAATATCTTTTTTATATATGATGATTGTTTCGGCGTAAAACCCGTTTCAGTATTAATGCAACTAAATAAATAATTGACCTTTTTTCTTTTGCTCAATGTATCAGTTTGGTTTTTTAATTTTAATTGCAGCTCTTTTAGATTTTGAGGGATAAGTTCTTCTTCACTACTATATTTCATCATGGCATCACTTCTCACTTATCATTTTTTTCTTTCTCAAATAAACCTTTTAAAGGAAGAAAATCCTTATTTTCGCTTAATTTTGTTTCAAAATATTTTCCATTATTCCAATATGCTTTATAAATATATCCTTTAGAAAAGTTTCTATTATTTCCACCACTAGTTATGATTTTATATTTATCATCTACTATTTCAAATTTCGAGTTATCACAATCTGAATTACAATATTTGAACCAGCAAACTGCACCAGCAGATATTCCATATATAACTTTTCCCTCTTCCCAAGCTTCATATAATTTCTTATCAAATCCGGTTTCTTTCCATAACTGTATCATGGGCAAAGTATCTCCACCACCTTCATATATTATATCATCCCATTTTATAAGTTCATTTACTAGTTCTTTGTTATATAAATCACTTGAACTTAAATGTTTGCAATCGCAGCCAAATTTATCTCCATATATTTTTTTCATTGCTTCATAATAACTGTCTTGTACTTCTTCTGAAAAAGACATTGCATGATTAATAAATAATTTGGCTTTTCTTTTTCAGTTAATCTTATTATCTCTCTATCCATTGCTTCTGTTTCATAAAGAGATTTTTCACCACTTTCAAGTATTCTTCCATTTTCTCCTCCGCCAATAGCTACTATTTTTTTACTCATTTTTCTCACCATTAATACCTTAAAGCCGTTATCTTTATCTATTGATTTTTTTATTAAGAAAAACTGCCAGAAATTAATAATTCCATAGCAGTTTTTCTTTCAAAAACTATGCTAAATTTTTTCTATAGGCTTTTACTAGATTTCCTAGATTATTATTTAAAGAAAAATTACAATTGCAATTACAATTACTGCATGTGCATTGATTTGCAACAACTTGTTTTTCTTTTTTTAATTTGCCTAGAGCCTTTAGCTTATTAGCTAAAATCATCTTAAAGCACCGTTCCTTTCTTAACTTTCTTCTATTGTAACATAATAATATTGTTTTATCAACCATTCAAGCAATTTTTTATAGTAAATGCATGATGCTTCATCTATATCTGTTCTTTTACCAAATAATACTTCTGCTTGTAATGGACATCCACCACCGCACACTGATATAGCTGGACAAAATTTACATTTTTCTTTATCAATTGTATACATTTCCAGCCAATCATTATTTATTGGATTATTAAGTATATCATCTATTTCATCGTCTATTATATTTCCAACAATATTATTATATGATCTAGAGTCTCCTTGACATATGCAAACATCTCCGTTTGGTTTTATTGTTAATTGGTTCAAGCCAACTGCTCCGCAACTATGAAATTTAAATGTTTGATTTAAAAACATTTCTATTTGTTCTTTTACTTTTTCTTCACCAATATTATTCTCTTTTAATATTTTATAAGCTTTTAAAATAAAATCACTCATTTTGTTATAATGTTCTTCCCACTCTTCTGATTTTGATGAATAATGGTATAAGTTCCAAAATACATTTTTAATTTTATTATCAATCAACCATTTAAATATTTCATCTTCATTATCAACAACATCAGGTGTAACAGTTGCTGATACACAGTAACTACTATTCATTTCATTTAATAATTTTACAGAATTCATAACCTTGGTATACACACTTTCATTTCCAAATTTAAAAATCCTATTTTTATCATTTATAAATTTCGGCCCATCTATTGATATTCCAATTCCAATATGATAATCCATTAAAAATTGTATTATTTCTCTATTAAGCAAAGTTCCATTTGTTATAATAGTTAACGTGATATTAGATTTTTTTTCCTCTTTTACATATTTAATAATTTTTTTTACCACTTCCCAATTAGTTAATGGTTCTCCACCATAAAAAATTATTTGTGATTCGACAATTTTATTTTTTTCCAATTCTGCCAAAAATTTATCAACCGCTATTTTAGCTATATCAAAAGACATTTTATTATATTTTTGGTTTGATATGGGATTGCTTTCAATAAAGCAATACTTACAAGCAAGATTACAAAAGGTAGAAACATTTAAATACATAATTGTGGGTATTTTTACTTGCTTTTTTATACCAAATCGCAATGATTCGTATATTTCTTCCATGTCAGATGTAGTTTCATATATTCCATTTTCTACCATTAAACTAGTTTCAGTTTCATTTAGTTTAAAATTTTTCAAATCATCTAATTTATTTTTTTCTATAAATATTATTTGCATCAAAATTGAATTAAAAACAGCAATATAATTTTCATCCATTTCAATATATTGAAAATACTTTGATAATTTCATAATACTACTTCCTCCTAATAACAAAAATTTGTTTTCTGCTCTGATTACTAATTTTTTCAAAATTATAATCACCATATATATCAATTATTTCAAATCCATAATGTTTAATTAATAATTGTAATTCCGAATGAAAAAATATTTTATTTGGTAATATACTTTCTTTAATGATTGTTCCTTCACTACTTATATATCTTTTTTTGTATATACAAGTAGAATTAATATTATTATACTTTTTATTTTCAAGTACTAAAACTTTTTGATCATCCATATTAAATTCATTAGTTTTAACAAATTCTTCTCTATCGTTTAAATCTTCTATCTTTGGATTGATTGTATCAATTACAATAATTGTTTTTTTATCAGACATTTTTTTTAGATTATTAAATGCATTATATATGTCATTTTCACTATAAAAATTATTCATTACATTAAATGGTAATATGATTAAATCATATATATTATTTAATCTACATTTTTTTAAATCTTGGTTATATAAACTAACATTATCATAATCATATTTTTTTCTACAATAATCAACCAATTCATGTGATAAATCTATGCCATCGTATTTTTCTACATATCCATGTAATAAATTAATCAATCTACCATTTCCAATTCCTATTTCTAAAACATTTTTTGGTTTATACATTTTAATTATTTTAGGCCAAAAATATATATCATCTTCATAATTTATAAATTCGTTTATATATAATTTTGGATTATCATATAATTCTTTAATATATTTGTTATAATTATCTTCCATCTTTTATCCTTAAAACATATAAATTTAAAGCAATAGTAATTGTTTTTATATCAGGAATAATATTGATATTATTCATTAAAGGGGTCATCTTTACCAAATAATTGAGTAATAATTTATCCAGAGAATATGTATTAACAATTTCATATTTTTTTAAAATATCATATTTATTTTTTATATTATTTTCTATTATATCTTCATTTTCGTAACTTTTAATTTTTAAAGATTTCCTTAATTCATATAAATATTCTGCTTTCGGAGTTACCTTTATTATTATTCCTTCTTTTTTTAATACTCTTGCCATCTCAGATTCGTTAGATGGAGATAAAAAATTTATTATTAAATCCACTGTTTTATTTTTTATTGGTAATTGATTTAAATCTCCAACTATGCCAACATAATTTTTTTCAATAAAATCATTAGATAAATCGATACCTTCTTTTGACAGATCTAATCCAATTACTTTAATATTTTTATCTTTCAAATTATCAATAATTTTAATATCATGTGTCCCTTCTCCAGAACCCATATCTAAAATAATATTTGGTTTATTTTCATTAATTATTTCACTTATTTTGGAGTGAACTTCATTATAAAATCCAGAGTTAATAAAATTTCTTCTATTGATAAACAATTCTGTATTATATATTTTATCCTTTTTTAGTTTAGAAGTTTTATAAAGTACAACACTCCCCTTTTTAGAAATATTAAATGTATGGTTTTTAACACACACTAAACTATTTTCTCTAATAAATAAATCTTCTTTACAATACGGACATATAATTATGCCATTTAAATCATTTAAATGATTTATAGCATATTCAATTTTTTTCAAAATAACCACCTCAATTGAATATTATTATACAATGTATAAAATAAATATTATTTATATTTCTTGTCTCATAGTAACGGCTTTTATTTCGTTAAAACCATTATTATTATAAGTAGA
>CAMVMQ010000060.1 GCA_947168625.1 uncultured Caryophanales bacterium | reverse complement strand
AAAAGAAAAAAAGAAAACAAAATTATGCGCATAATTTTTTTCTTTTTTTTGCTCTTCTATTCTTTAAAACATTACCTTTTATTCTTGCAAAGAAACCGTGCTTTTTAGCTTTTTTTCTATTATTTGGTTGATAAGTTCTTTTCATTATAAAACACCTCCATGTCAAATGCTCTTTTATTATATAGTTTAATTTGGGTTATGTCAACATTTTTTGTTTATTTTGTGTTTGACTTCAATTTATAATTGTGCTAGTATATAAAACAAGTTGTATGAAATAATGCATTTTTTATTTAGGAGGGTAGGTTATAAAATGGAGTTTGAGTTTGAATTAAGTTCAGAATTGGAATTAACTACTGAAGAATTAAATTTAATAATTAGTGATTATTTTGATGTTGATGGTGACAAAATCGTTGGTTTAAGTGTTTTTAACTATTGCTATCAAATAATAAAAAAATATCTTAGGGAGAATAATGGAAATCACCAAAACTTATTATTTGCCTCTTATGTAACTGCTAGCGATATTTCTAGTAATATTTTCTTCATTAATTTTGCTAATGAAATGGCAAATGATTTAGAAATGCGTAATTTTATCTTGGCAGCAAGATGTAAGAGTATAGAGAAAATAATCACTGATGCTTTGACTGAAACTTGTAAATATGTTGACAGGGGTAAAATTCGTGAATTAGTAAGAAGTGATTAAATGAATATCTTTTTTTATTTGCATTAATTGATGATTTGTGCTAATATATTTTCCGAATTATGAAAGAAGGAATATGTTTGAGTAAATATTTTATAAATAAATGTCATAGAGAATTACTTGCTTATTCTTTTCCAGTTACTATATATGATAAACTTGTAAATGGAGGGCCTAAAAAAAATGAGTCCTCAAATGATTCATTTAATAGGAATGTTTTTATTAACACTTCAAAAGACTATTATTTAGATGATGATAGAATAATTTACTATAATTCTTTAAGGGATGTTAATACTTCAATTGAAGATTGGATAGAGATATTTCTTATTAAAGCTAAAATGTCGAATGATAATAAAGTTATTTATGACTACTACCAATATATATTGCATAAAATAAGAGATGAGATTGGTTTTTTTACCAAAAAATGCATGGTGAAATACAATCTTAAAAATATTATTCCTGATACTTTAATTTGGACGTATATTAGTATCTTAACTTCGAGATATATAAATATTAGTGAAGATTTATATACTATTTTGAGAGAAGAATATGGTATATATTTGAGTAAAGAAAAAAAATCTGTTTTTAATGAAAAAATTAATAATATATGTTATAAATATATAAAGATGTTACTAAAAAATGAAAATATTGATGATTCTTTTTATATGCTCTTTAGGGAAGAAATTGATAGATTATTAATTGAGTGCGATAATAGCAAGATGCTAATTAAAAGGGTTAAGGAGAATTGAAGATGGATGCTAAGAATTTAGAAAGAATCGCTAGAGAATATTTTGATCTTGGTGTTGAAGAAGATTATAAAAGAAGTTATGAAGAATTTAAAAAATGCTATGATAAAATTATTAATTTTCCTTGTGTTAAAGAAGGTACACCACTGCTTTTAGAAAATGCTATGTATATTGTTGCTTATAGTATTGCTAGAAATAATTTTCTTAAATCAAAAACAGATAATTATGGTAATTATTTTGATAATTATGATAGAAAACATACTAATATTGATGACATTGTATATGAAGCTCTATATAGAATTTATGGTGATGATTTTATATCAAACTTATCTAGTAAATGTGTTCTAGTAAAAGGATTAAAAAAATAGAATAGGAGAGTAAAAAATATGTACTCTCTTTTTATAGTAATAGGAATCTCAAATTAGCCTCAGTTAATTTGACCGATGATAAATGTAAAAAAAATAAAAATTTAATTTAAACCTAAATGGGTATTTCTTTTTTTTACTTTTTCTGTTAAAATTGTATATGAGGAAAATAAGGTGACAGTATATGGGTAAAGTAATTGCAATTGTAAACCAAAAGGGTGGTGTAGGTAAAACTACAACCAGTATTAATTTGGCTGCCTCTTTAGGAGTATTAGGAAAAAAAGTATTAATGATTGATTTAGATCCGCAAGGGAATGCCACTACTGGAGTTGGAGTAGATAAAGGTGATATTTCTAGTAGTATTTATGAAGTATTAACAATGAAATCTTCAATTGAAGGTTCAATTATAAAAACGAAAAGTCAAAATCTTAGTTTAATTCCTGCTTATCTAAATTTAGCTGGAGTAGATATGGAATTGATTGAGTTAGAAAAAAAGGCAAAGGAAAAGGGATATAGTTTTAATAGGGTAACAAGATTAAAAGATGAAATATTAAAGATTAAAGATAATTACGATTATATTTTAATAGATTGTCCACCATCTTTAGGTATTCTCACTACTAACGCACTTGCTGCTGCTAACTCAGTGCTTATACCAGTTCAGTGTGAATATTTTGCGCTAGAGGGAATAATGCAACTTATTAATACAATAATGCTGGCTCAGAGAAAAGTTAATCCTAATCTTGAAATAGAAGGAGTGCTTTTAACAATGTTTTCTAATACCAATTTAGGAGTGGAAGTAATTGAGAGTATTAAGGGGTTCTTTAAAGAAAGAGTTTATAATACAATTATACCAAGACTAGTAAGACTAGCAGAGGCTCCATCACATGGTAAACCGATTTTGGAATATGAACCAAGGAATAAAGGAACTATTGCTTATTTAAATTTAGCAAAGGAGGTTATTAATAGAAATGGAACAGAAGAAGAAGGCACTAGGTAGAGGCCTAGAAGAACTTTTTTCAACAGAAGTATTAGATTTTGATACCTTTGAAAATAATATTATTGAAAATGCAAATGAAAGTGATATCAAAGAGTTACCTGTAAATGATATTAGGCCTAATCCTTATCAACCTAGGAAGGCATTTAATGAAGAAGCTTTATTGGAACTATCTGAGTCAATAAAAGTTCATGGTGTCTTTCAACCTATAATTGTAAAAAAAGCAATAAAAGGTTACGATTTGATAGCAGGTGAGAGAAGACTTAGAGCTAGTAAACTTGCCGGCAGAGAGACAATTCCAGCAATTATTAAAGATTTTTCTGATGAAGAAATGAGGGAAATATCACTTTTAGAGAATCTTCAGAGAGAAAATCTAACCGCTATTGAACTTGCTTGGGCATATAAGGGTATTATTGATAACTTAGATATTAGGCAAGAGGATTTGGCTCAAAAGATTGGTAAAAGTAGGACGCATGTAACTAATATTCTTGGGCTTCTTAACTTACCTGATAGTGTTCAAAAAATGGTCTTAAATAATGAAATATCGATGGGTCATGCTAGGGTACTTAGTAAAATGGATGATGCTGAAGAAGTTAAGAATCTTGCCAGACGAATTGTTAATGATAATTTGAGTGTTCATGATATTGAAGTAATAAGTAGAGAAAAAGAAATTAGAAAGAGAGTTCCAGTTACCAGAAGAAATGTTAATAATGACTATTCACAAATTGAAAAAGAAATGAAAGAAACTCTTGGTACGAGGGTTAGAATTGATAACAAAAAAATAAGTATTTATTTCGAGAATGTTAATGATTTGAATAGAATACTTGAAATTATGCATATTGATATTAAGTAGCAATTCCGTGCTACTTTTTTTACGGTTACATTTAGTTAACTAAAATATAAATTATATTTATTATTGTATTTTTGTTCATTATTTTGATTAATCTTGTTAATTACCATGATACACTTATACTGCTTGCGGCAAGTTCAACTTAGAAGAAATATTTATCGATTTTTGTCTTACTTAATTGTTTGCAAAATCACTAGGCAGTATATTATAATATTCTTGTAAGAAGGACAGAAAGGGAAGGTGGTATTATGCAAGGAAGAGTTAAGTGGTTCAACAACGACAAGGGTTATGGCTTCATTGATTACCCAACTGGAGAGGACATTTTTGTTCATTACTCCGCTATTAAGCAAGATGGGTATAAATCTTTATCTGAGGGTCAAGTCGTTATGTTTGATTTAATTGAAACTGCAAAAGGCTTACAGGCTATTAATGTAGTAGCAGAATCTAATGTTAGGGCTTAATTCGATAAAAATATATAAGACAGCTAGAAGTACTTAAAGCTATCTTATTTTTTATATATGGAGGATGTATGCTGTACATTAAAAACGTATTTTTATCTATAAGAGAAATTCTTCTTATTATGCTTATTCAATATGTATTATTATTTGGATGTATTCTAATATTTGGTATAGATAAATCGATTATCCTAGGTACTATTATTCTTTCTATATTTGAACTTATTTATATATTTATTAAATTAAAGAGTATTAAATTATCTTTTAAACATAACTATTTTTCTTATATACTACTAGGTATATCACTTTCTATTATTTATAATATGATTATTTTTAACCTTGGTATTAGGTTTGAAATAACAAATATTCCTATTATACTTGATATTATGGCTTCAGGTATTATTGGTCCTATTTTTGAAGAAGTTTTATTCAGATATAGTCTCATTAATAAATTATCTATATTTAATAATAATATTTTATGTATAATATTATCTTCCTTTATATTTGCTATATGTCATAATGGTATTACTACCATTATCTATGCATTTATTATTGGTCTATTTAATTCTTATTATTATATTAAAAAGAAAGATATACTAGTACCAATTACTATTCATATATCTGCGAATATCGTCTCTTCTTTCTTATTTAATTTCAATCCTTATATATTAATACTTGGTATTATTTTACTTGTAATTGGTATCTCTACTAGTAAAAAATAAATACTTAAATATATTGGTCTATCAACAGTATTGTTGATAGACCTTTTTTGTTAACTTTATTAATTTATATTGACACTCTATTTAGTTTATGATAAAGTTTTTGTGCTAAGAATTTGAAAGAAAAAAAAATAATTTTTTGGAGGGTTTTTGATATGAATAAATTACAAGTAATTAATAATCAAGAAATTGAGAAAATGATTTTTGAAGTTAGAGGGAAGTTTGTTATGTTAGATAGTGATATAGCAAACCTTTATCATGTAGAAACAAAAAGGGTAAATGAGGCTGTAAAAAATAATTTAACAAAGTTCCCTGAGCGTTATTCTTTTAAACTTACTGATGAAGAATCAAAAAATCTTTTGGTCGAAAATTTCGACCAAAAAAGAGAAACTCGAGGTGGCAGATATAAAAATCCCAGAGTGTTTACAGAAGAAGGTGCTTTAATGCTCAGTACTGTACTTAAAAGTAAAGAAGCTATTAAAACTAGTATTGCTATTACCGATGCTTTTGTAGCTATGAAAAAGTATATTTCTTCTAATCTAATAGAACAAAGATTTATTAATAATATGGTATT
>CAMVMQ010000059.1 GCA_947168625.1 uncultured Caryophanales bacterium | reverse complement strand
CAAATGGAGCAGGTGATGAGAATCGAACTCACGCAGTCAGCTTGGAAGGCTGAGGTTCTACCATTAAACTACACCTGCATCAGTAGGCATAATTAATGATACTATACTTTCTTGTGTTTGTCAACACAAACGAAAGTAATTTTTATTAAAAATTTCATATTTTGCGGTAATTTTTTGAAAAAAGTATCGTTTCTATTACTATTCACTTACATCGATATCCATTGTTATAATTATTTTATAATCTGGATAAAGTTTTTGTATTTTGTCATATATTTCTTTATATGTTTCTATTCTGTTTTTGTCTTCAAAATCTAGGATGATATCGAAGCTTATAGTTTTTTCTTTTCTATCTAGATAGAAACCATGTAATTGTAAAATACTTTTATATGTTGATACTATATTATTTATTTCTTTTCTTATTCTTATTACTTCTTCGTCTTTGTTATTTATTGAATATATTCCAATAGCGGATAATATTACATTATGTTCTTTATATACTTTGTTTGTTATTTCTCTTGTTAGTTTATCTATTTCTGCTGCTGTAAGTGTATCTTCTATTTCAATATGAATAGAACCTATATATGTTTCTGGTCCATAATTATTTAGTGTTAGATCGTATGCACCATTTACTTTTGGAGTTTCTGCGACAGTTTTCTTTATTGATGTTGCCAAGATACTTTCTACTCTTTCCCCTAGTATTTGACTTAGAGTTGATTTTATCATTGTTATTCCTGATTTGATTATTATTAGTGAAATAATTACACCTAGGTATGCTTCTAGACTAATATGAAATGATAAGTAGATAATAGCTGCAATTAAGGTAGAGGTTGATATTATAGAGTCCATTAGGGCATCTTGCCCTGAATTTATAAGGGAATCTGATTTTACTTTATTTCCTGTTTTTTTGAAGTATAACCCCAGTAATATTTTTGTTATTATTGCTACAATTAATATTATTATGGTTATTTTTGAATAATTTGGTGTTTCGGGATTTATTATTTTTTTAGTTGATTCTATAAATGATGTTAATCCAGCATATAGGATTATTATAGATATTATTAGGGAACTTAAGTATTCTATTCGACCATGACCAAAGGGGTGCTCTTTATCAGGGGCGCGTCCTGCTAGCTTGGTGCCTATTATGGTTATTATTGATGATAAAGCATCACTTAAGTTATTTACTGCATCTAAAACAATTGCTATTGATGAAGAGAAAAATCCTACTACGGCTTTAAATGCTGATAGTAGAATATTAGTAGTTATACCAATAATACTTGCTTTTATTATTGTTTTCTTTCTGTTTAACTCTTTTGACATGATAATTCACCTCATTAATTTTTCCTTATAAAATATATCATTATTGTTAAAACTAGTCAATGCTTTTGATATGTTATTTTATAAAAGCATGATATAGTAAAATGGGTACTATTGATGATTCTGTTAGACTTATGGTTATGTCTAATAGTTCGTTTAAAGGTAAATATGATAATCTAGTTGATAGATAATCAGCTTATGAAAATATATCATTAGAATTAGAAGAGGAAAAAGAGAAAAAAAGCTGAAAATGAAACTGTAAAGAGACTTAAAGAAGATGAAAAACTAATAAAAGAAGAAGAACGATTAAAGAAGGAAAAGGAGATGGAACTTAAGAGTTTGGTTGGATATAAAATAGGTAAGAAAGTTGTTAATAAAACTATTGATAAGGCACTTAATAAGGGAATTAATAGTATTCTTAAAAATCTGTTTAAATAAGAGGTCACTATGGACTTCTTTTTATTTCATTTCTTAGTCCTATT
This sequence comes from uncultured Caryophanales bacterium, assembly GCA_947168625.1. Lineage (GTDB taxonomy): Bacteria > Bacillota_I > Bacilli_A > RF39 > UBA660 > CAG-302. The sequence continues at coordinate 3,779 of CAMVMQ010000059.1, read as the reverse complement.
ATGGCATATATGTTGATAAGAGCTAATACTGCAATAAAGATGTCAGTAAATTTCCACATGACTGTTGATGAAAAGATTGCTCCAATTAGAACTATTATACAAGTAAATAGTTTTAAGATGATTATTAATAATTTGTTTTGTTTTTTGAAAAAATAATTTAAACTTGTTTCTCCATAGTAGTATCCTGATAGTATTGTAGAAAAGGCAAATAGTAAAATTAGTATTATTAAGATAATGTTTCCACTGTCTCCTAAATGATATTTAAATGCATTGGTTGCTATTTCTATACCGTTTGGGTCATTGATATCTAGTATCCTATAATTTGACGTTAATATGATAATGGCGGTAGATGTACATATTAGGAATGATGTTATATATATACCTAACATTTGAATGTATCCTCCAGATACTTTATTATTTGTATCTCCTGATGATGCAGCAATACTTCCAGTTCCAATTCCGGCTTCATTTGAGAAAATTCCTCTTTGCATTCCCATTATCATAGTGGGTAAAAAACTTCCGGTAATTGATTTTAAATTGGAGGCATTCACTAAAATTGTTCTTAAAATATTTGGTAATATATTTATATTTTCAATGATTATATATGTTGCTACTCCGATGTATATAAATGACATTATTGGTACTATTTTACTTGTTGTATTTGATATTTCTTTTATTCCTCCAAAGATGGTTATAAATGTTATTATACTTAGTATTGCTCCTATTAATAGTGGGTTTATATTACTTATATTTGTTATTCCTTTAACAATTGTGTTTGACTGAATACTTATAAAACCTATTATGTAGGATATAATTATTATTATTGAATAAATATTACCTAATTTATGGTTATTTAACCCTTTTTTTATGTAATATGATGGTCCGCCAATGTTTGTGTTATTTATACTTTTTTCTTTATATTTGATTCCTAAATACGTTTCTGCATAGGCAAGAGGAGCGGAAATTAATGAAATAAGCCATATCCAAAAAATTGTTCCTGGTCCATTTAAATAGATGGCTAGAGCTATTCCAGATATGGAACCTACGCCTATACGACCTGCAAGAGTTAGCATTAGTGTCTTAAAAGAATTTAGTCCAGTGGTTGTTTCTTCTTTTTTTAATAGTTCTTTTATCATTTTTATGATATTAAATTGTATTCCTTTTAGTTTTAGAGTGAAATATATTCCAGTATATACTATTATTATTGATGTTAATATCCATATTTTGTTATTTATTATACTTAGTACTCTGATAATATAATTTTCCATATTACCTCCAGTATAATAAATAATATGATATGTATTTTATATTTTTTCTAATTTAGTTAATAATAATTATGGTGATCTTATGCGAATTAACTTGGGTTATGCGTGTATTAGCAATGCTTTAGATAGTACTAGTTCGAGTAGTTATACTTATACGGAGTATTTAAAAAATAAGGATATTAATAAACTTAATAAGGTAATTATATCTAATTTAGAAGCGCTAGAAGAAATAATTATTTATAATATTGCGAATAATATTCATTTTTATAGAATGTCTTCTAGAATTATTCCTCTTGCTACTAAAGATGATGTTATGTTCGATTACATTGGTGATTATTACGATTATTATATTAGGATAGGAAATATGATTAAGAATAGTAATATGAGAGTGGATTTTCATCCTGATCAATTTGCTGTTCTTAATAGTACAAAAAAAGAAGTTGTTGATAATACGATTAAAATTCTTGATTATCATTATAAACTATTAGAGGCTTTAAATGCTGAAATAAAGACACTTGTTTTACATATTGGTGGTAATACGTTTGGAAAAGATAATTCAATAAGGAGATTTATTAATAATTTTAATAAACTACCTGATTATTTAAAATCTTCAATTGTTATTGAGAATGATGATAAGATATTTAGTGTTAGCGACTGTATTAGTATAAGTAAGGAGATTAATGTTCCGATAGTATTAGATTATCATCATCATAATTGTAATAAGAGTGATTTTGATATGATGGATGTAATAGAAAGTTGGAATGGAATGATTCCTAAAATGCACTTTAGCTCTCCAAAGAATAAAAAAGAATATAGGAGTCACTCTGAATATATTAATAGTGATAATTTTGTTTCTTTTATAGAAATGTTAAAAAAATATGATAGAGATATTGATATTATGATTGAGGCTAAGGGTAAAGATGACGCTTTATTTAGGTTAATTAGAGAACTTAAATATAAAACTAATTATAAATTTATTGATGATACTTCTTTTGAAATATAGGTAATTTTGGTTATTTAGGGTATTACAAAAAGCTTTATAAAAGTGGTATAATTATATTAGAAATGGGGAATAATTATGTTTAATATTGGGGACTTTGTTGTATATAAAAGAGATGTTTGCATGATAGTAGGTATTAAGGAAAAATATCATAAGGGACTTGATTATTATTCTTTAGAACCAGTATTTGATGATACTTTAAAAATTGATGTACCAAAAACAAGTAATCTTCTTAGAAGTGTATTATCTAAGAAGGAAGTTGAAGATATAATTGATAGAATACCTTCAATAGAGTATATTGATGTGAATGATAAGATGCTTGAAACTGAATATAAGAAATTATTACATGATAGTAGTTATGAAGGCCTTATTAAGATTATTAAAACCACTTATGTTAGAAATAATGATAGAATTAATAGTAAAAGAAAAATTAGTGAAAAAGATGATATGTATTTTAATTTGGCTGAAAAGTATTTATATAATGAATTTGCTGTTTCTCTTGGGATAAGTCCTGAAGAGGCTAAAGAATATGTTATAAATAAAGTTGATGAACTTAGTAAAGTATAAAATAAAATGTAACTTATTTGGTTACATTTTATTTTATTAGGTTAATTAGTTCTAGTATTATTCCGGTAAATATTCCGATTAAATATAAAAGGGATAATATAAAGATATTTTCTTTAATATTTTTGTTTGCCCTAAATAATACTAATAGGGCTGAACCGCTACTTGTAAGTAAGCCTGATATTAGTGATGGAAGTGATATAGCATTATTTAGATATAATTCAGTTATGATAACACTTGCTCCACAATTTGGTATTAATCCTATTAGACAAGTTATAAATGGTCCTAGAATGGTATTTTTTAATAATATTTTAGATAGAAAGTCTTCTCCAATATAATAGAGTAATGTATTTAAAATAAAAGTTGTAATTAGAATGAATAATGATATTTTCAAGGTATGTTTAAGGGATGATAACAAAAGATTTTCTTCGCAATGACAGTGTTCTTTATCACATATTTCATAGTTTTCTTTTGCTTTATTATTAAATGCTTTTGTATATATAATATCTATTATTATTCCATAGATGATACCTAACAATACTTTTATTAATATTATTTTTGAAATTAAAGAAATAGGAACTTTTTTCGATATTAATATTGGTAGCATTTCATCACTTGTAGATAAATAAATTGATATTAGTGTACCTAAAGTTATTATTCTTGTTACGTAAAGATTAGTAGCCATTACGGAGAAGCCACATTGGGGGATGGCACCAAGGATTGAACCTAATAATGGTCCGTATTTTTTTGATTTAGTTATTATTTTTTTGCTTTTTTTAGATAATTTATGTTCCATTAATTCGATTAGTAAAAAGGCTATAAACAAAAATGGCACTAATTTTATCGTATCTAATAATGTATCTATTATTACCTCTTTCATATATTTTCCTCCGTCAGATAGATTATAGCATTAATTTTTATTTTCTTCAACTGGATATTCTCTTAATTTT
>CAMVMQ010000058.1 GCA_947168625.1 uncultured Caryophanales bacterium | reverse complement strand
CCCTAGACCCACTGATTAAGAGTCAGTTGCTCTACCAACTGAGCTAACGCCCCAAAACAAGAACAATATAATTATATCATATTTTTATCATTTGTAAACAAAATAATTAAACTTTTTTAAAAATAATAAAATATAGTGAAGTAATTAAGCTACTTCACTATATATTTTTTTATCAAAAACATGAGTACCATCATTTAATTTTTCTAAATCACTAGTACTTATTAAAAAGTAGGTGTCTCTATTAATATTTTGATCACTAATAGGATCATCCCAGGTAAGATCTAAGTGATACCATTTACCATCTAAATATACTAAGTTCCATATATGTTCTTCATTACTAATTTTATAATTAATTACATTAAGTTTATTTAAGAAGATAGCCATTGCATCAGAATATCCATTACAGGTAGCATATCCATCAATTAAAGTTCCATATGCTGTTTGCGATTTATAAGTAGTATCATTAATATTATCGTTTTTAAGTTTATCATATTCAGTATTATCAATAATATAATCATGTATAACTCTTATTTTCTCTCTAATTGGCATATCATTAGAGATTTTTTCTTTTATTACTTCATCAACAATTTTGTTTATTTCATCTATTTCTTTATTAGTATATGCTCTTTTTATTGTAATGCCAAACGTGTATTCACTACCATAAGATAATTTAATATTGTCAGAACTATTATAAGGATGAACAAAATTATTCAATATTGAAAGCCGTTTTTTGAAATTATCACCATTATTTGAAGTAAGATATTTTATATCATCTAAATAGTTAACATAATCTTTATCAATATATCTCTCTGTATGTTCTATACCAGCATTTAAAGAAAAGTATATGAAATTAATAAGATCATCTTTATTTTTTATTCCCATACCTTTATAATTATCAACATAATTAAAATGATCATCTAAATAATAATTGCTTTCTTCAGTATTAGAATATTTCTTTTCAATATTATATTCATAGTATTTGTAGACAACACTTTTTTCACCAAAAGCAAATACTGTAACAATAATAATTGCTAGAATACCAGCCACAATAATTAATTTACCACCTTTTTTATCATTTTCTTCCATATCTATATAAAGTATCTATATTTTAAAGATACGCTCCTTTCTCAATTATCTCCTAATTTGATTATATCATTTTCCTTTAATATCGTAAAGGGCTAAAATAATCTTTTATGTAATATTTTTATAGATACGCATGAAATCGTTAAATAAGTTGTATGACGTAAGCAAGTGAAGTATACCTTTGAATTTGCTAGTTAAATGGATTACCTTTTTAAATAAGAAACTGAATTCAACTTTAGTTGTATTATTTACATAATAATAAAGAAATAAATTTGCACTTTTTATGATTATCTGCTATAATGATAGCGGTCTTTTACTTTAAAAGAAAGGAGAAAAAATGAGTAAAATTAAAATGTTTTCACTTGGAGGACTAGACGAAAGTGGAAAAAATATGTTTGTAATCGAAATTAATGATAAAATATTCGTTTTTGAAGCAGGTCTTAAATATGCTGATGAGATGACGTTAGGTATTGATTATATTATTCCAAATATCACATATTTAAAAGAAAATAAAAAAAGAATAAAAGGAATTTTTCTAACACATGGCCATGATGAAAATATGGGGGCACTTCCAGATATTATTGGTGACTTGAATGGTGTAGATATTTATGGCTCTAAATACACATTAGATATCGTAAAGAAAGAATTTATTGATAGTAATATTAAATATAACAATTTCAAAGAATTAAAGCCATATGTTGCTTTTGAAATTGACGGTATAAAGATCTTTCCAGTAAATCTATCGCACTCTACACCAGATAACTTTGGTTATGCTATTTACACTGATGATGGAGTAATCTTTTATGCGGCGGATTTTTGCATTGATCCTTTAATGAAAGGCCCATATAAAACAGATATAGGTAAACTTGCCTATATAGGAAAACAAAATGTTTTATGTCTTCTTACAGAGTCAATGTATGCTGGCAAAGAAGGATTTACCTCACCTAAACATCGTATTTCAGGACTTATCAGAGAAACATTAAATACCGCTGATGGAAGAATTATCTTTAATATTTTGGATTCACATTTATATCGTATTCAAGAATTATTTAATGAAGTAGAAAAAACAGATCGTAAAATTGTAATAATGGGTAAAAGACTTAAAAATATTATTGATTATGCTGTTTCTAATCATTATTTAACAATAAATCCAAATATAATAGGTGACCTATCTTATTTAAATAACCCTAAAAGCGTTATATTAAATGCTAATGAAAAAGATAAACCATATTATAATATTATGCGAATAGTAGGTGGATATGATAAGTTTATTAAACCAACAGAAGAAGATACAATCTTTTTAGCAACACCAATTTTTGAAAATCAAGAAAAAACATATTACCATCTTCTTGATGAAATATCAAAAACAGGAGCCAACGTAGTCTCGTTATCTCCTAAAAAGTATCTATCTCATCATGCATCACGAGAAGACTTAATGACAATGATTAATCTTATGAATCCAAAGTATTATTTTCCAATTAGAGGAGAATATCGTGATGAGGTTGAAAATGCTAATTTAGCAACACTTGCAGGTATTCCTAAGGAAAATATCTTTGTAAAAGAAAATGGCGATGTTGTTGAAATTAATAATGGATTATTAAAGGAAAGTTTTGAAAAAGTACCAACTGGATCAATTTTAATCGATGGTACAGCTGGAGACGATATTGGAGAAGTAGTATTAAAAGATCGTGAAATATTATCAGATAATGGTATTATGATTATATCTGTTACCCTAAATAGAAAAACAAAAGAAATATTATCAGGACCTGAAATATTAACTAGAGGCTTTGTCTACGTAAAAGACTCCCATGAATTATTAAAAGAGATACGAAGAATATCAGAAGAAATAATTCTAGAAAATACTAGAGATACTAAATATATTGAATACAATAAAATAAAGAATATTATTAGGGACGAACTTTCAAAATATTTAATAGACCAAACCGGTAATAAACCAATGATAATAACAGTAATTCAAGAAATATAGGACATTTTGTTCTATATTTTTTTCTTAAAAAGTAAAAAAAGTATTTTCAAGCAAGAATTTTTTTGCTATAATGTATACGAGGTATGATATGAAAAAAATATTTATCTTACTTATAATCATTATTCTTTGTACTGGATGCGTAAGAATAGATAATGATGAAAACAAAGATATAATTATTGATGAGATAATTAATTATAAAACTAATCCTAATACAATGGCTAGAGGATATAAGTATTTTCTTCCATTAGGTGTTTGCAAAACATATGATAAAGATTATAATCAAAAGTTCAAATACGAGGATACATTTATTTATCTATATGTTGATGCAGTTAGTTATTATTATAAAAATTCTTTAAATTTCGAAGAAGAAAATAATATCAATAATTATTATTATCGAAAGATAACAAATGGTAATAAAACGGGATACATAGTTATCAAGAAAGTAGATGAAAAGAAATATTTTCTTAAAATAATCTATAATTATGCTAAAATAGAAGCGTATGCCAATAAAGATAATATTGAAAAAGTAATGACTAATAGTATGATTATTTTAGACAGCATTGATTATAATGATAAATTAATTGAAAAGATACTTAAAGATGATTATAGTATCGGCGTTGAAAAAGAGTACAAAATTGATAAACCAAAAGATGCTCGAAGTAAGTTTTCAGAATATCTTAGTGAAGATGTTCAAGAAGATGATACTGGAGTATTGGATTTACCAGAATATTAAAAAGGAGCAAGTAACATGAAATTATTAGATAAACTAAAGGATTTATTTATCGATGAAGAGGAAGAAATTGAAACAAAGGAAATTGAAATAGAAGAGGAAAAAGAACCAGCTAAACTTCCTACCTTTATGCGTAATAAAATAGAAGAAGAAAAAAACAGAGAGATAAATAAAGAGAGGGAACTAGAAGAAAAGGACATTATTAGTGATCGAGAAGTAGTAAAAACAAGAAGCAATAATTTTTCTTTTCCAATAGATATGGATGAAGATTATAATACCATGTATAATAATCGAACTAATAAGAATGTGTTAAATCTTAAAGAAGAGGCAAAGCCAAAAAGCTCGTTAGCGGAACTTTATACTAAAAAGGAAGAACCTAAACCTACTAAATTTAAACCAACGCCTGTTATATCACCAGTATATGGTGTCCTTGACAAAAACTATACTAAAGACGAAGTTAAAGTTCAAGATGCAAATGATTATGAAATACCTAGGGTAGCAAGAAAAGTTGATTTTGAAACAGTTAGAAATAAAGCTTATGGAACATTAACTGATGAAATAAGAAATAACCTATGTGAGAATTGTGAATTATATAAAGAAGTTAAAATAACAAAGGCTAGGGAACAAAAAAAGATTGATGATGATATCAATTTACTTGAAGACATAACTGAGGATATATCAAAAAAAGATGTTTCAATAGGAGAAGCTACTGAAAACTATTATGACTTTGGCGTTGATTATGAACCACCTAAAGTAACTCCTTCAGTCATTAATACTGAAAAAGTAGAAATAGAAGTAAATAATGATATTAAAATTGTAAATCACAATGATGAAGAAGCAAAAGCTGAAAAGATAGAAGTTAAAGAAGAGCCTCTTGAAATACCTGATATAAAAGAAGAACCTCCAAAAAGAAGAAAAAAAGCTTCTGTGAAAGAAGAAAAAGAAGAAGATAAAAAGTTAGAAGATACTAAAGAGTTTGAAAAAATAGCTCATGATGAAGAAAGTATCGAAGAAATACTAAATAGTGAAGAAACTAAAGAAAATGATGATATTACTAGCGATAGTGATGCTAATGATATTTTTAACCTAATTGACTCGATGTACGACGATGAGGAGGAGAAAAAATGACCGTAAACGAAGTTTTACCAGTAATTTTATATATCTTAGGTGCTATTCTTTTAGTAGCATTAATAATATTAACTATAAAGCTAATTTTCACTATGAATAAAATAGAAAAAGTTGTCGATAATATAACTGAAAAGGTTAGTACTCTCGATAAGGCATTTGAAATAGTTGGTATAGTAACAGGTAAGTTTACCTCTGTTACTGACAAAATAGTTGAAATATGTATGTCATTTATTGACAAAATATTTAAAAGAAAGGATGAAATAAAAAATGAGTAAAAAAGGAATTGGAAAGTTTGTGTTAGGAGCATCCATAGGAGCGGCGATATCTTTGTTATTTGCACCTAAAGAAGGTAAAGCATTAAGGAAAGATATTAAATGCAAAATAGATGAGTTTATGGGTAATGTTGACAAATTAACAGTTAAAGAAATTAAAACAGAATTTAACGACAAAGTTGAGGAAATAAAAAAAGAAATAGAAGAATTAGATAAGGAAAAAGTTTTAAAGATTGCTAAAAAGAAATCCGAAGAATTGAAAGATAAAACTGAAGACTTAATTAAACTAACAAAAGAAAAAGGAAATGTTGTTCTTGAAGGAATTGCCAAAGATCTTAAAACCAAAACTGTCGAAGTTGCTAAAGATGTAATTAATAAATTAGAAGAAGAAAAATAGTC
>CAMVMQ010000057.1 GCA_947168625.1 uncultured Caryophanales bacterium | reverse complement strand
AGTTCTATACCTTTTTCAGATAGTTCTTTTCTAATTCTATCTGCTTCTTCATAATCCTTATTCTTTTTAGCTAAAGCTCTCTTTTCAATCATTTCTTTAATATAAGAATCTAATTCAGTATTTACTTCTTCTTCTTTTAATAAGTCTAATGATAATACTTTATCAAAAGATTCTACTAGTGATTTTTTAGTTCTATCACTAATATTATTATCTTTTAATAAATCAAATAATACAGTAATAGCACTAGAGGTATTTAAGTCATTAGATAAACACTCTTTAAATTTATTATTATAATTATCAAAGTCTATTTGACTATATTCTCCATCATCAGTTAAAGATAGTACCCTTTGTTTTAACTTCTTATACTGAGTAGTAGCCCCATCTAAGATATCATAGCTAAAAGATAATTGCTTCCTATATGGACTTGTTAAACATAAATAACGATATGCTAAGGGATCGTAGCCTTTTTCTTCAAGTAAAGATACGGTTAAGAATTCTCCTTTACTCTTACTCATCTTACCTTCTTTATCATTTAAGAATCCCATATGAATCCAATAAGTACACCATTTATGTCCTAAATAACATTCAGACTGAGCTATCTCATTAGTATGATGAGGAAAGACAGCATCTTCTGCTCCGCAATGGATATCTAAGTATTCTCCTAAATTTTTTATAGCTATTGAAGAACACTCTATATGCCACCCAGGATATCCTCTACCCCAAGGCGAATCCCACTGTAGTTCTTGATTATTAAATTTAGAATTAGTAAACCATAGTCCGAAATCAAAAGGATTCTTTTTTGAAGTATCTACTTCAATATCAGAGCGGACTGCTACAGATAATTCTTCTGGATTTCTTCCCGATAACTCATAATAATTTTTAAATTTACTTGTATCAAAATAGACATTACCATCTGCTATATAGGCATAATCTTCTTTTAGTAACTTTTCAATCATCTTGATATAGAAATCAATATTATCCGTAGCATTAGATACTATTTCTGGCCACTTAATATTTAGTTTATCACAGTCTTTATGAAAAGCATCAGTATAAAACTTAGCTATTTCTAAAGCACTTTTATGTTCTCTTTCTGATGCTAAAGTCATTTTATCTTCACCTTCATCTGAGTCTCCAACATTATGACCAACATCAGTTATATTCATACATCTTTTGACATTATATCCTAGATAATTTAATGACTTTTCTAAGATATCTTCAGATATATATGTTCTTAAGTTACCAATATGAGCATAGTGATATACCGTAGGACCACAAGTATACATAGTAACTTCATTAATACTGTGAGGGATAAATTCCTCTTTCTTTTTAGTAAGTGTATTATATAAAAACATAATATTCCTCCTTTATATTATATTTATTAATAATTTTAATTTGTTATTTTTTTCAATTCCTCTTTTTCTAGTTCTTTTATTGACTTATCTGGTGTTGGAAGTTTTTCTGGCATAGTACCACCTAATTTTTCGATAGCCTCACGTACGGTTTTACCAACAACATAATGAGTACTACAAGCATCTGTTTCGGTTGATACATGGTCGTTTTTTAGTTTTTCTTCGGTTTGAGTGATTCTGAATATATTGGCTGCTAATTCTGCACTTCCCATCCAGTCTAAAATATCTTCTTTATCATAATCAATACCTTTTCTATTGGCAATTTGTTTGGCTGTTTCTCCGTTATATAATCCCTGATATCCAAAATTGTTAAATTTACCAAAATTTTCGACACCAGATTTTTTAGCTTGATAGAATAATGTTTTATTTTTATTGCTTGCTGACATTCTATTATACAATCTTCTCTCATCTTCAGACAATTTTGTATATTCTTCTTCGGTAATTTCCATCTTTCTCGTTTGAATTGCAAAATAGGTTTGTCCAAGTGCAACAGCTTTTTTTCTCGGATCAGCATTTTGTACTACTAGATAACAAGCGTACCTTGATAATTTGTAATCTTCTATAAACTCTATTTTCCCTTTTCCGCTTGTTATTGGCTTCCCGACGTCGGCAAAGCAATCTTCAAGTCTATTACCGCTAACTTTACAGCTTATTTTTGCTTTATCAATAACCTTTTTAAAATTCCCCCATTTAGCATATCCCAATACATGCATCATTTCTCTGGCTTCCCAATATTCATTGCCAAATTCATCGATATGTTTGATATTATCAAAAGTCTTTTCTTTATACATATCTATATTATTCATTCAAAACCTCCTTTTTATTATGTTTATTTTCTTTCTATTTTCTCCATTCCACCCATATATGGTCTTAATACTTCAGGAATAGTAATACTTCCGTCTTCATTATAATTATTTTCTAGAAGTGCTATTAATGCTCTAGTATTAGCTAGAACAGTATTATTTAAAGTATGTGGGTAATAGTTACCATTTTCTCCTTTTACTCTAATAGATAATCTTCTAGCTTGTGCGTCTCCTAGATTAGAGCATGAACCCACTTCAAAGTATTTTTGTTGTCTTGGACTCCATGCCTCAATATCACATGATTTTACTTTAAGATCCGCTAGATCACCAGAACAACATTCTAACTGTCTTACAGGAATATTCATATTTCTAAATACCTCAACAGTATACTTCCACATCTTATTATACCAGTCCATAGATTCTTCTGGATTACATAAAACAATCATTTCTTGCTTTTCAAATTGATGTACTCTATATATTCCTCTTTCTTCAATACCATGAGCTCCTACTTCTTTTCTAAAGCATGGACTATATGATGTCATCGTAATAGGAAGATTATCTTTCTTTAATAATTCTCCTTTAAATTTACCAATCATAGAGTGCTCACTAGTACCTATTAAGTATAAGTCTTCGCCTTCTATTTTATACATCATAGCGTCCATTTCCGCAAATGACATTACACCACCCACAACATCACTCTTTATCATAAATGGTGGAATACAATAGATAAAACCTTTATTTATCATATAATCTCTAGCATAAGATAGCATGGCACTAGATAATCTTGCCATATCTCCCATTAGATAATAAAAACCATTACCACTAGTTCTTCCTGATGCATCTTTATCAAGACCATTATATATATTCATAATATCTGCATGATATGGTATTTCATAGTTTGGAACTACGGGCTCACCAAATCTTTCTACTTCAACATTTTCACTATCATCTTTACCTATTGGTACTGAACTATCAATAATATTAGGTATTTTATACATAATAGTTCTTATTTTTTCTTCTAGTTCTTTTTCTTTTACTTCTAAATCTTCAAGTTTTTTATTTATTTCTACTACTTTTTCTTTTAAGGCAAGACCTTCTTCCTTCTTACCTTCACGCATTAAATTACCTATTTCAGTGCTTATATCATTTCTATTCTTACGATTAGTATCTGCTTCTACTCTAATACTACGATACTCTTTATCTAGTTCATAGACGTTATCTACTAATGGTAACTTTTCATCTTGAAACTTCTTCTTAATATTTTCTTTTACTAAATCAGGGTTCTCTCTAATTAATTTTATATCTATCATTATTTATTCTTCCTTTCGATATTTATTTCTTCAAATCTATATTTTTGTTCTACTTCTGGATATTTATCATGATCTACTTCGGATAAGAACATATCTAGTGGTCTTACATAGCAAGGTAAATCTCCATATAATCCTTTATATAAAACCATTTCTTTACCAGTTTCAGAATCAATTACTATATCCATTACTAGATACTTATCTCCTTTAAAATGTTTGTAAATAGTATTTAATTTAATCTCTCTCATAATACATCCTTTCTAAAAGAAAAAGAATGGTACACTTAAGGAGTCTTATATGACGGTACCATCCTTTTATTTTACTTAATTTTGATAACGGTTATTCACCGGAAATTTATTAAATTTCACTCCGAGGTAGAAACTAATATATCTATTAATTACTTTTCACCAACCAGTAACTCTCTATATAATATTTATATAAGTCATATCCCCATCAACATATTAAAATGGGGCGGAATGTGGGAATCGAACCCACGCATAATGGAACCACAATCCACCGTGTTAACCACTTCACCAATTCCGCCATTGACAAAATAAATTTTATCATAGTTTTCTTTATTAGTCAATAGTATTTTACTAATTTATTATTATATAAAACCTTATAAATAAAGAAAGAAACTAATATTATAGTTTCCTTTCTAATAACTCTTCAATAGTTAGTTTTTCTTGATCTCCAGTTACCATATCTTTTAGTGATATAACATTTTCTTTGATTTCATCTTCTCCTATTAGAATAACATACTTAGCATTTATTTTATTAGCATATTTCATTTTTTGTTTAAATCCTTTATCTAGGTAACATATATCTACTTTTATATTATTCTTCTTTAGAGTATTATATACTTTGAAGATATATTCATAATCTTCACAGAATGGTACAATAAGCATATCGGTAATAGATGCTTCATTTATATTTATAATATTATTATCTAGTAACTGATCAAATAATCTCGTAAGTCCAATAGATATACCTACTCCTGGTAATTTTTTATCAGTATAGAAGCCCGCTAGATCATCATATCTTCCACCAGAGCAAACGCTTCCTATTCCTGGATAATCTTTTAATATAGTTTCATATACCGTACCAGTATAGTAATCAAGTCCCCTAGCTATAGTTAAATCTATCTCAAAATTATCTTCATTTATTTCCATTAACTTCATTGTATTAATGACTGTTTCTAATTCATTTAAACCAGTAATAAAGTTATCATTATTAATATTCATATCTCTTAATGAATTTATTTTTTCATTATTAGTTCCTTTAACATTTATAAAGTTAATTATTTTATCTATCTTATCTTTTGATATAGATAATTCTTCTAAAAGACTAATTACTTTATCCGTACCTATCTTTTCTAATTTATCTATTATTCTTAAGATATCAGTTATTTTATCTGTTAACTCTAGATATTCAAAGAATCCTCCTAGTACTTTACGATTATTTATTCTAATTATAAAATCTCCAATATTTAGTTTCTTAAAAATATCATAGATAATACTAGGCATTTCAGCATCAAACATAATTGATAATGATTCATCTCCGATAACATCGATATCGCATTGATAAAACTCTCTAAATCTTCCTTTTTGTGGTCTTTCACCACGATATACCTTACCTATTTGATATCTTTTAAAAGGAAAAGTAAGTTCATTATATCTTTTAGCTACATATTTTGCTAGAGGTACAGTTAAATCAAATCTTAGTGATAAATCATTATCTCCCTTAGTAAAACGATATATTTGTTTTTCAGTCTCTCCTCCTGCTTTAGCTAATAATACATCCGAAGACTCTATTACGGGAGTATCTAAAGGATAAAATCCATAACTCTGATATGTTTCTTCAATTACCTTCTTTATATTATTAAATACTATCTGCTCATTTGGATATAATTCCATAAATCCAGGTAGTGTTCTAGGCTCAACTCTATTCATAATAGCACCTCTTTCTCACAACTAAATTTTAAGATATAATTAATAAAAAGTCAATTATTTACATCTAATTTATTGACATTGTATATAAAATATTATAAAATTAATATGTCTTAGGGGATTAGTTAAATGGTATAATAATGGTCTCCAAAACCACTGTTGGGAGTTC
>CAMVMQ010000056.1 GCA_947168625.1 uncultured Caryophanales bacterium | reverse complement strand
ACTATAGTAATAACAGTTCCTGATACCTCTCCTGTTGCTTCTTTCATTATTTCACCTTCTTTCTACAAATAATATTTTTTATCTTTTTTTATATTTCAAATTTTTATATTTGAATTAACATAAAAATTGAAACCAATAATAATATAAGTGATCCACCACCCGTAACAACCATCATAATCATTGTCCTTTTCTCCATTGAATCAAGTCTCGCTTTATATTTCTGTTCTCTTGCTTTAGCTTGCAATGAAGATACAGACTTTGAAAATGATTCTAATTGTTCATGCTTTTTTTCCTGTTCTCCCAAACCCAATCTATATAACAATCTCATCATTCTCATTGAATCTCTAACAGGATACTCTTTAGCAAAATCCATATATGGATCAATTGAAGAATCACCCTTATTTATTTTATCTACCAAAGTTCTTAAACCAGGTCTAAATACTTCTGGTGCGTCATCAATACTTTTAGCAAGCGCAACCGGTACAGTATAATGATGAATAAGTACCTCAAGAGACTTTAAATAATAAGGAAGCAATGAATCAATATAACTAAGATGTCTTTTATACCACTTTCTTAATTGCAAATACTGATTCTTATATACAATATACCCCAAAACAAGAGCAAATACAATACCTAAATAACTCATTTCTGTTAAAAAAACAAATATTAACATCACA
Organism: uncultured Caryophanales bacterium; assembly: GCA_947168625.1. Classification (GTDB taxonomy): domain Bacteria; phylum Bacillota_I; class Bacilli_A; order RF39; family UBA660; genus CAG-302. The sequence continues at coordinate 5,048 of CAMVMQ010000056.1, read as the reverse complement.
GTTACTAAAACACCATTCTTAATTCTCTTCATAAAAACTTCATTTGGATTATAAACTCTATCCCCATATCTAGATATAAGTAAAAAATCATAATCTTTCTCTTTAAGTAAATTACATAACTTATCATTAGTAGCCACATCTGTCTTAATTAATCCATTAACAACAAAAATATATATAACAATAATAGCAACTAATAACATTTCCAACATCATTATTCAGCACCTACATTCTCATTGTAATATTTTTCTCCTGAAAAGAGAAACCAACTATTAATTAAAACAACCAAATGAATAAAAAGACGAATTATAAGATTATCAACCATTGAAATATAAGTTTCTTGTCCAATAAGTAATTGAACTAAAGCAATAAGGCCATATAAAGATACACCAAAAGTCAAAAATTGCTTATGAAAGTTGGCACGATCACTTCTATCACGATAAACACCTTCAACTAAAGTATCAATATCGACAAGCATATTTTCAAATGTATCAGCAGTATCCTTAGCACCTTCTTTAGTAATTTGTAAAAACAATTGATGCATATTCTTAACCATATAATATGGATACTTAGTGTCCATATATTTAATTGAATCATATACGTCGCCATTTTCATAAGATAAGGCAATCATCATCTTAACATCACTTAAAACTGGCTCTTCTAAAACTCCTGATTCAACTACTCCTTCTAAACTTTTAATAAAAGCCTGTGTTGTTTTAAATTCCATTATCGTATTTGTACAATAAACCTGTACTTGTTCAAACAAATACTCACTATACTGTCTTTTACATCTTAAATATGTAATATAAGGAATAGAAGAAACTGCTAAAACAATATAAACAATAGAGATAATTAAATTATAAAAATATAAATAACTAATACCTCCTGCTAAACCTGCAAAAATAAGTACTTGAAACAAATACTGTCTTGGTGAATAATCAAGTCCCAATTTTCTAACCTTTTCACGCATTACCTTAAAAGAATAAGGTTCTACTCTCTTATAAACATTAATAGCATTTTGTGAAATAAATTTATATACCGATTGTCCTTTTTTTGTTCTATAAGAAACAATGAATAAGATAATAAAACCAATTAATAAAATTTCCATCTATTACACTCCTTATCCATTATTATTTATCCCCATAGTATTAACAGGAATTGGCCCTGCCACACTATTTACCTGAATATTAGAAACGCCATTATTTTGAATATTATTTCCATAAATATTCGGTACCACATTAGATGAATTATCATAAATATTAGGAATGGTACCATTATTCATATTATTATTCATATTTACTTCTTGATTAGGAAACGAATTATCAACCATATAATTATCACTAGAAGTATCCCTAAACTCTTCTTTAACAAGAATATCACTTGGAATAATAACACCCTGACTTTCTAAATAATCAGCTAAATATTTTGTGGGATTAGCATATACTTCTTTTCCATCAGGAGTTTTCTTATATAAAATTTTATATTTAGGACTATTATTTTCATCAACATAAAATTCTACTACTTCAGCTACTTCTCTATGATAATTGTTATATTGCTTACTATAATAAGCCTTAATATGAACCCCAATTTGAACATATCTATGAATAGTGGCTAAAAATTGATTAACATCTTGATTAGTCTCAAGCAAACTATACATTCTATTCGGAATAGACTCGGCCTTATCAGCATGAATAGTTGATAAAATATTATGCCCGGAAGAAATTGAATTACGAACAGCCATAACAGCTTCAGCACTTCTAACCTCTGAAAGAAGTATCCATTTGGGATTTTGTCTCATACAAGCAACTAATATATCAGAGTATGAAGCAATATTATTAGTCTTCATTGCAACAATATCACGATGAGGAAAAATCTTATCAAGATGCAATTCTAAAGTATCCTCAATTGTAATAAGTTTTTCATTCTCCTTAGTATGAGCAGCCAAATATTTAACAAATTCAGTTTTACCACTACCAGTTTCACCACTTACCATAATATTACAATGACCTTCAACACACTTAAGAAGAAAATCATGAATATTAAGTCTAATGTAATCCTCTTTAATAATCTTATCTTTTTCTAATCTTATTTTAGCAGGCGTCTTTCTTATAAGAACAGCAATTCCATTTCTAGCAATTGAATCATGCAAAAAATTCATACGAAGTTCAGCAGATTCAGCATCAAGCATAGGATTAGCCATATTAAAAGATTTACCCATAGAATTAGCACACTGAAAAGCAATTTTTTCCATCAATGCATTATCAATACCAGTATTTTCTACTCTAAATATACCTTTTGATAAACTTTTAACCCATAGCTGACCACCATTATCATAAGAAATATCCGTTATATCATCATTATCTAAAAACTGTTTTAAAGGGCCAAAATCAATCTGACTAAATGTATTATCCACATTTATCCCCTCCTTTTATTAATTATTCGTATTCGTTGTTTCTTTTTCTTCGGCAACTTGATCACTTATTTGTGGCAAATCACTTACTTCTACAAAAGCAGTTTTAGAATTAATAAATTCTTCTATTTGTGTACTACTTACATGAACCGTATCCTCTTTAGTAAGTGTTTTTGTATTAGGAATTAACATTAATTCAACATCATAATTAGATAAATACAAAGCTTTTCTCAAAAGAAGATGTGTTTCTTCGGGAACAGCAAATAATAAATATGCTGGAGTTCTAGATTCTTCACTATTTTCAAATACATGTCTACCTGAAGAATCCTTAACATCAAGAACCTCTATATTACTAATAAATTTACCAAACATAACTTCTCCATTATCATTAAGAGACTTATAATAAATATTAATAAAACTACCTGGTGCCATAGAATTAGCATATGTTGTATAAATATTAACAGGATAAATAATAACCGTATATCCCTCAGGTACATTCATAAATGCCGAATCAGGAAGATCATCACCATCAACAACTAAATCCGCATAAAAGATACTACCCTTTGATATAATCGTATTATAATTAGAATATTTACCAACAATACCATTAACAGTAGAATAGTATTTACCATTAAGAAATGCCTTAGGTACATTCATTAATCCAATCATATCCTCAGTAATATAAGTCCTAGGCTGAATAGTCTCTTTAGCATATGGGATAGATATTAATTCAACCTGTGAATTAATACGATAATTATAACCAATATATAGTACTACTAAACAAAGTACTACACCCAAAATAGTAACAGTATTTTTGTTACTAAGAAATTTTTTTATTGAAGCCACAAAATTATTCATATATATTCCTCCTTTTTAACCTTCAATATTATGTTCATAGAATCCAAAATGTACATCAATGATAAATAATACATTATTTTTATTACAACCATTATATTCAATTTCTAAATTATTAATTTCAATATTACAAATATTAGCATATTTTTCAGTATCTATAGTGCTATAATAATCATCAATAAAATGATCTTTCCATTCCAGTTCTTGATTAATTCTACCCAAAATAATATCTCGCATATTATTACTAACAACAATATTATTAATACTCATGTTCATTGAACCAGGCTTAATTATTTTTTGATTAACCTCCTCTGGATAAATCAAAGAATTTTCCAAATTAATAGTACCACTATCTGAATGATTTAAATAATAATATTTTTTATCAAAAGAACCATCAATATAAAATCCATCATTAGTAGAAGCAGAATAATCAACAAATTCAAGTATACCAGATAAAGAATTTAAAACATCAAATTCATCAGCACTATCATCATCACTCAAATGATAATCTACTATACCTGTATTAATAATTAATGATACCTTCGGAGGCATTTCCATAATATCATAAAAAGATATGACATATTTTCCTCCAATAAACAATGTAGACTCAGAATATCTTCTTGTAAAACACTCAACAAATCTTTCTCTAACAATTTTTAAATTTCCAGTCTCTCTATAATAAGTAATATCAACAGCATCGTACATCGCAGATTCAGTTATTTCTTTAAGCAAATAGTAATCATTTTCACTTGAAGTAGTTAAGCTTTGAAATAACATTATTATAACTACTCCTATCAAACCCAAAATAAATATTCCAACAGTAGCAAAAGACCATTTCATGGGCTATCACCAACTATATTATCACGTTTAACATCATAATAATCAGGAAAAACTTTATCTATAAAAGAGCTTTCATCTAAATCTGATATATTATTATGATGAATATTACTCCAATCAAAGTAATTATTATCATTATTATATTTTTTAATCTCATTAACTCTAGTTGGATTTAGAGTAACTTGATACTGCAATTTAGAATATGAATCCTTTAACCTTTCCTTATTCCTATTATTATTCCACCATTCATACCAATTATATCCAGCCATTCTATTAGGAAAAGGATTAGTCAAATTGATAGGTCTGTATATAAAATTATATTTTTTATTATTATATAGTCTATCAGTAACATTAACAGAACAACTTTTGTCCGCAGTATCATTCTTAATATCAACTACCCAATCTTTAGAATCAGTATAAACATTCAAACCACTTATTGTGGCAGAAAAATTAAGTTCTCCAGAATAAATAAGATTAGTATATAATTTATTAGTATAAGATCCGTTATTATGATCAATTTTATCAATTTTACCAGTATATTCTTGTAAAACAGTCTTTGGAAGCATTATAGTACAAATAGTAGTAATACTATTAATAGTATTACTAGTATTAAAACCATTATCATCTCTTACACATTTCTTTACAAAATTTCCATTAATATTAGCTAAATAAGGAGTATCAGAAAATCCATTTATACTTAAATTAACATTAACCATATCCTCCTCATTTTTAATTTTCTTAGAAACAACATCATTTATTTTACTAATTGCATCATTTTCAGAAACGCTATTATTTTGTATAGCAATCTCCTTAATCTCCCAAGAAAAAGTATTATAATAAACATAACCAACACTAATACCACCACCCTGAAATATAGTAGATGGAGATAACATATTAGAAACATTTCCATCTTGATTATAGCTTATTATCGCATCTATTTGGACATTCC
>CAMVMQ010000055.1 GCA_947168625.1 uncultured Caryophanales bacterium | reverse complement strand
GTATCACAAACTCTTATTGATAAGATGAGAGTTATGGGTATATTTGATGGTATGCCTGAGACTAGTCAACTTAGTTTATTTTAATAATAAAAATATTTCCCGGGAAATAATTATTCTTGGGAAATATTTTTTGTATAGTTATGTAAAATATTATAGATTCAATAAAATTTAATTAAATCCTTTATTTATAGGCTTTTTTTTGATATAATAAAGAAGAAAGAATTGGTGATAATTATGGAGAAAGTAATACTAGTAGATGGTAATAATTTATTATTTAGAAGTTATTATGCTACGGCTTATACTGGGACTATTATGAGAAATAGTAAAGGATTTCCTACGAATGGATTATATGGTTTTGTTAATATGATTAATAAGATTATATCTGAAGAGAATCCTAAGTATATGATGGTAGCTTTTGATATTGGTAAGACTTTTAGACATGAAAAGTATAAAGATTATAAAGGTGGTAGAAGAGAGACTCCTGATGATTTGAAGATGCAGTTTCCTGTAGCTAAAAAAATACTTACGGCAATGGGGATTAAACATTTAGAAAAAGAGGGATATGAAGCTGATGATATTATTGGTACTATTTCTAAATACTGTGAAAATGATGATAAATATGAAGCTTTAATAGTAAGTAGTGATAAAGATTTATTACAGCTTATTAGTGATGAGACTACTGTTAAACTACTTAAAACTAAAGATTATATTATGATGGATAAAAAGACTTTTTTTGATACTTATGGTTTTGAACCTATTAAGATGATTGATTTGAAGTCTTTAATGGGAGATGCTTCGGATAATATTCCTGGTGTTAAAGGCATAGGTGAAAAAGGGGCTATTAAATTACTTTGTGAATATGGCTCATTAGATGGAATATATGAGAATATTGATAAAATTGGGGGAGCCACTAATAACAAGTTAGTGGAAGGTAAAGAAGATGCTTATTATAGTAAAGATCTTGTTACAATATATAGAGATGTTCCTCTTGATATTAAGTTTGATGATTTATTATATACTGGTGATAATAATGATGAACTAAAGAATATTTATGAAGAATTAGAGTTTTATTCTTTGATTAAGAAATTAGGTACTCCTAAGAGTAAGGAAAATAGTAATATTGATGTTAAAGTAATTGATAATATAAATGATTTAGTTATTGATGAAGATACTTCTATATATGTTGATACTAGTGTTGGTAATTATCATGATGTTATATTAAATGGGGTTAGTTTATATAATGGTAAGTTATCTTGTTATATACCTTATAGTATTCTTAAAGATAATACTAGTATTTTAGATAATGAATATATTAAGTACACTTATGATTTAAAGAAATTATTAGTGGTATTTAATAAGTATAGTATTAAGATTAATAATATTTCTTTTGATACCATGATTAGTGGATATCTTCTTAACTATGATGTGAAGGATGATATTGGTTATTTAGCTAAAGAGCTAGATTATGATATTCCAATATACGATAAAAAAGAAATAGTAAGTGATGAAGAGAATATTAAGAGAAGTATTCTTAAAGCTAAATTTATTTATGAGACAAAGAATAAATTTGTAGAAGAAATGATGAAGGAAGATAATATTAGTTTATTTAATGATATTGAAATGCCTTTAGCTAGAGTACTTGCTGATATGGAAATTACTGGTATTAAGGTAGATAAAAATGTACTTATAGATATGGGTGAAGAGATAAAGATTAAATTAGAACTAATATCTAAGGATATTTTTAATTATGCTGGAGAAGAATTTAATATTAATTCTCCTAAACAGTTAGGGGAGATTTTATTTGATAAATTAAAACTACCTGGGGCTAAGAAAAATAAGAGTGGTTATGCTACAGATATTGATGTATTAAAGAAACTTACAGATTATCCTATTGTTAATAAGATACTTGAATATAGGGCATTAGCTAAACTATATAGTACTTATATTGAAGGTATTATTAATGAAGTTAAGGATGATAATAGAATTCATACTATTTATACTCAGACTTTAACAAGAACAGGAAGATTATCTTCAATTGAACCAAATTTACAAAATATTCCAGCGAGAAGTGAATATGGAAGACTTATTAGAAAGGCTTTTATACCTGAAGATAATTCTATTATATTATCCGCGGATTACTCACAGATTGAACTTAGAATGTTTGCTCATTTATCTGGTGTTAGTGATTTAATAAATGCTTTTCATAATAATATTGACTTTCATACAAAGACGGCAATGGATATATTTAATGTACCTGAAGAGGGAGTTACAAAAAATATGCGAAGACAAGCTAAGGCTGTTAACTTTGGTATTATCTATGGTATTAGTAGTTATGGTTTATCAGAGGACTTAGGTATTTCTGTTAAAGAAGCTAAAGAATTTATTAATAAGTATTTTGAAACTTATCCTGGGGTTAAAGATTATATGAATAGAGAGATTGATACCGCGATAAAGAATGGATATGTTAAAACGATTATGAATAGAAAGAGAATTATAAGTGAACTTTCTAGCTCTAACCATATGGTTAGAAGTATGGGTGAGAGAATGGCACTTAATACTCCTGTTCAAGGTAGTGCTGCTGATATTCTTAAAAAAGCTATGGTAGAAATATATAATATCTTTAATGAAAAGAAGTTAAAGAGTAAGATGCTACTGCAAGTACATGATGAACTTATCTTTAATGTTTATAATGATGAACTTGATATTGTTAAGGATATTGTATATAATACAATGACTAAAGTATATAGTTTATCTGTACCACTTGATGTAGATATTGAAGTGGGAAATAATTGGTATGAAGCTAAATAGATTGTTTTATATTAGAAAGAAGTTGATTTAATGGATAAAATATTAATATATAAAGAAATAATGTTAAAATATAGAAATGGTGACTTTGGTAATTCTAATTTATCAATGCATGATATATTGGAAAAAGCAGGATATCCTAATCTTTTAGAAGAAATGGATTTAGAAGAAATACAAGAATTAATTAATAATTCTAATGGTTTTAGTAAAATGCTATTTTTAAATGTTAGAAAAGATAAAAATGAAAACATAGAAAATGGTGTCAATTGTATTAAAAAAGAAAAAGTTAGGAAAAAAATGTAAAAGATATTAAAGGGCTTTATTTTAAGTTCTTTTTTTGATAGAATAATAGATGTGTTTGACATAAATTATTTCCCAAATTATTTCCCAGGAAATAATTTCATAGAGAGGTTGTGATTGTTGTGCCAGAATTACCTGAAGTAGAAACTGTTAAGGAATCTTTAAGATTAAGACTTACTGGTAGAAGAATTAAAAATGTTAATGTTATATATGATAATATTATTGCTTATCCAAAAGTTCAAGATTTTATCAATAATATTAAAAATCAAAGAATTAATGATATGCATAGAAGAGGTAAATTTATATTATTTGATTTAGATGATTATTATTTATTATCTCATTTAAGAATGGAAGGAAAATATTTTTTTAAGAATAAAGATGATGAAATACTTAAACATGAACATGTTATTTTTGATTTAGATAACGGTGAGGAATTAAGATACATGGATACAAGAAAGTTTGGCAAGATGTATCTTATTAAGAAAGAAGACATTGATAAAATTGGTCCTTTAAAAGAATTAGGATTAGAACCATGGGATGATAATCTTACTAGTGATTATTTATTAGAAAAATATAGAAAGAAAAGACTACCTATTAAGAGTGTACTTCTTGACCAAAGTATTATTGTAGGTATTGGTAATATTTATGCTGATGAAATATTATTTTTATGTAAGATTAATCCTTTGAAAAAATGCAATGAAATTACTAAGAAAGATGCATTTAATATTATTAAATATACGAAAGAAGTACTTGAAGAAGCTATTAAAAAGGGAGGTACCACTATTAGGAGTTACAGTTCTGTTGATGGTGTTCACGGTTTATTTCAAGAAGAATTATTAGTCCATGGAAGAGATAATGGTAAGTGTCCTATATGTAATACAGAAATTGTTAAGATAAGAGTTGGTGGAAGAGGTACTTATTATTGTCCTAAATGTCAAAAATAATTTATATCGTTAAACAAAATGTAACCTATTTGGTTACATTTTGCTTTTTTTATTGACTATCTTAAGTTAATTGTGATACTTTTAATATGTGGTGATATGTTTTGAATGATGAGTTATTTAGATTATCTTTAATTGACTTTATGAACATGGATGTTCTCAATGATTTTGTAAATAAAGTGTTTAAGTATAATTTAAAAGATGGTGAATATGTTTATATTCAATATAAGATTGTAAAGGGAAATATCGTTATGAATATTTTTGATAATAGTAAAAGAAATAGATTTAAGGCTTATATTTTTTGTTATAATGATTTGAAAAGCACTGATAATAATGTTATTTATATTAATATTAATAATTCTTATGAAAAGTATAAAAAGGGGTCTATTAATAAATTATGTTTACTTGGAGCTCTTCTAAAATCTAATGATTTGGAGGAAAGAAAAAAAATAATTGATATTCTTGCTGATAATAAAATAAAGAATATATTACTTGAACATTTTACTCTCTAGTTTTATTTACATTATTTTTCTTTTATGTTAATATTATGGTAGAGAGGAGTTAAAAATGAAGAAAAAAATTTATTTTATTATTTCGGCAATATTACAAATGATTTCTTCTGTTTATTTAATTAGTAAGGCTGATACTGTATATAGTAATACTCTAAGTTCTATGGAGAAAGTATATTCTTCTTTTCCAGTGGAATTTCAAAATAGATTACTCGATATGATGAATAATAGTGGCATTTATTTTATTTTAGTTCCTGCAATTATATGTATTATTGCTAATGCTATTATTCTAATACTAGCCTTTGGTAATTATATTGAAAAGAGGAGAGCGTTTCTTATATTCTTATCAATAATATGTATTATATTTGGAAGTACGACAGTATCTACTATTCTTGCCATTGTTAATTTTGTTATTCTTTTATCAATGAAAAAAATTAGTGAACCAGATAATAAGAAAGAAAAAAAGAAAATACCTGAAGTTAAGAAAGTAAAATATAATAATAATGAATTATGGAGTAGTATTATTATTGTTCTTGTTTATTTTTCACAGTTTGTTTGGGGAAATATGATTTCTAAAGACAATATACTTATCTCTACCTTAGTTTCAATTTGTTTTTATGTTTTGATGTTTATTCTTGTTATAGTATTATTTAATGATAAGATTTTTAATGATTTTAAGAAACTAAAAAAGAACTTTAGTGCTTATTTAGAATATGATTTACCTAAATATGGTTTTATGTTCATTTCCTTTATTATCGTTAATTTTTTGTGTATTATTGTTACGAAAAATGCTACTTCCGTTAATCAGGAGGCAGTCGAAAAACTTCCTAAAATTATGCTTTTAATATTATCTGTATTTTGGGCTCCAATTGTTGAAGAAGTTGTTTTTAGGGGTACGATTAGAAGATTCATTAATAATAATTGGATATTCATAATTACATCGTCATTAATATTTGGCTTTATGCACGCAATTAATGAATATTCATTAATTGATGTTATTATGACTACTCTTCCGTATGGAGTACTCGGTGGATTTCTTGCATATTTCTATACAAAGACTGATAATATTGCTAATAATATGATGATTCATGGTATATGGAATTTCTTTGCAATGATTATGTCTTTGTTGGTAAGTATCATTATGTAAAAAAATTGATCTTCATCATAATAAAGTTATAATATAAAAGTGAATACATTCTTT
>CAMVMQ010000054.1 GCA_947168625.1 uncultured Caryophanales bacterium | reverse complement strand
TTTCCACCAGTTTCAATAATTGCTTTCATTTTCTTACCTCCTTACATATATTTTTAAGACTCACTCTTAAGGCGCTACCAAAAATAGACTTTTTAAACCTTTTCAATGTGGTTGAGTAATCAACTCGAGGTCTTCAAAACAATACAATTGTACCATAAAAGTATTTGCTAGTCAAATAAATTATTACTTTTTTTCATCTTTTTTTCTAAATATTCTTTTTCTTTCATCAAGCCATTATTTATTTTAAAATAATGATTCTTATTTTTATACATTTTTTTTATATTATCAATAACTTTATATTTTCTATAATTATACTTATATAAATATCTCTCCATTAAAAATCTATTAAAAAGATAATTTAATGTTTGATAATATTTATATATATTATTAAGAAGTATGCCAATAATTAAAATAATGCTATAGTTCTTATCAAATACACCACTGATGATAAATAATATTATTGTTATAAATGCTATAATAATTGTTATTATATTAGAAGTATAATAACTTACATATTTGGAAATAATTAAATTAAATATTTTTGATCCATCTAATGGGATGATTGGAAGAATATTAAACAATAACATACTTTTATGATAATTGATAAAAATATTAAAAACATAATCTCTGACAATGCCTTCTTTAAATAAAAAAAGAAAAAGAAGATAATAAATAGATTGAAATATCACTCCTGATATGGCTACGACTAAATCATTATTAATATTAGTATTAATTTGTTTATCTATTTTAGTTAGTCCACCATATGGATATATTATTATTTCTTTTATTTTATAATGATAAATCTTACATGCTATGATATGCCCTAGTTCATGAATAATTATGAGCGAAGTGAAAATAATTAAGTTAATAAAATATCCTGTTAATACCAAACCAAAGGCCACTATCAAATAGGTATAATGAAAAGATATTTTACCCAAGATATTCTTTATCATCTAAATACTTATCATCCTTACTGAATACTAAATATAATTCTTTATTAGATTCTCCTAAATAACTTCCTTTTTCAATATAATCATATAATTTAATAGAACTGTTACTTATATTTCCATACCAATAATATACTCCATCTACGTCTTCTACAATAACTGTATTACCATAATGTTCTTTATACCCAATAAAAATAACCATTCCTTCACAAAGAGAAGGTACTAAATAAGAGTCTTCTACTTCTAGTTTAACTCCATCATAATACTTCTCTTTATTCTTATAATTAATCTTTTCATTAAATACCATAGCAGTATCTTTACTTTTAATTGTTGGAAGAACTCCTCCCAGATATTTATTATATAGGTTTCTTATCTTTACAAAGGGAATACTCTCGCTATATAGGTATTTGTCTACATATCCTTTAAATTTAATACTGCTTTTATAACCAATTGCTAATGATAAGAAAAGAATAATAACAATCATAATTCGAATAAGTAAGCCCTTAAAATAGTGATGTTTTTTTCCTTCTTTCTTATTATTTCTATTGATAATGCTTTTATATTTGCTAAGATCTATTTCATTCATCTATTATCACCAATAAATTATATGATAACAAATGAGAAAAAGAAGAGAAAATAAACTATTTCTCTTCTTTTTTGTTAAATAATCTTTTCTTTTTAGTTTTTGGTTTATTAGAATATACTTTCGTAACTTCACTTCTAGTCAAAGGCATATCCACTATTAAATCTTTATAATAATCTTTTTCTTCTTCCGTTAAATCATCATAAAGAAAACAAATAAAGAATCTAACACTAGCTCCTCTCGCAGATTTAAGTGATGGCTCTGCAAGATAAAAATAATCAGTACCTTCTTCTCTCCATAACATTACTGGATTGTGTATAGAAGATAAAAATTTTATTTCGTCTCCAGAAAGTTCCCTTATCGGAAGTATTTTCTTATAATATAAAGTAATACCATCCTTAGTTTCTATTCTTTGACTTTCTTCTTCATTCATAACTCACACCTCCTGAATGTATAAATATTATACTACAATTTAAAACTATTTCAAATACCTAATTTTAATATTAGTTCCAAATTCATCATTAAAAAATAAATTTTTAATATCTTTGGTATCATAGACAAGTACTAGAGTATCTCTTTCGACATATAATTTAATTATATTATCAAAGTCTGTCACTACTCTATTTACGTATTCTTTTTTCTTTCTCTCAATGTCTTTTTTAGTAAGAGATATATTAGTATCTTTATCAATTAATACTTCATTATCACTAATCAATATATCATCATTATAGATTTTTTCCCCAATGTATTCTTTAGTATAATTATACTTGTTTAATAAATCATCAGTGCTTAGAACCTTCATTGTCTTTAAATCAATATTAAACGTAATGATATAATTCTTTATATTATTTTTATACATAGTATCATCAAAAACAAATTCCATTTCGTAGTAGACACTAAGAATAGTACCATTAACAATTGTCTTTACTTTACTATATGCTTTATTATTATTTGTATACTCTTCTTTTTTTATTTCATTATAGTATCTTTTAACATAGCTAATTAATTCTTCTTCTTTATTAATAAAATCTTTTACAAGACTACTATTGATATTTTTAAAAGATACTCTATTTATATCAATATCACTAAAAACATCACTATAATTATCTATAGTAACTTCAGATACTATAGTATAATCATTTACATCATAATTAATATATGTATTTTTTTCTTTTACGTCATTATATCCCTGATAATCAAATAATTTATATAGAAATACTCCTATTAAAATTAAAAATATTGCACTACCAAAAATTAAGCCTTTCGCTTTATTATCACTCATCATATAACCTCTTTTCATAATTAATTATAATATATAATTGATTAAATGTAAATAAAAAAGCCTATCTTTCGAGATAGACATAATCATTATTAATATCAAGGCTTCTTCCATTTACATTGATAACAACTAAAGTAGATACTATCAGTAAAAGGTAAAAGAAAATTACTCCCTTATTCTTTTTTAACATTCTCATATCTATCACTCTCCCTTACATTATTATAATAACACGTACTTACGTTCGTGTCAATACCAAAGTTAAAAAAAATACGAATATTTGTTTGACATTTGTAAACCATTATGTTACTATTATATTGAAAGGAGAGATCTATACATGAATAAAATTAAAAATGATGATAGACTCACAAAAAGACAAAAAGAAATACTAGAATATATTAAAAAATTTTCAGCAGACAAAAAATATCCCCCTTCAATTAGAGAGATAGCCGCTAACTTTGACTTAAGTAGTCCCGCTACGGCTCATGTCCATGTTAAAAAGTTAATTGAAAAAGGTTATTTAAAAAGAGGGAAGAATAGTAATCACTTACTAGAACTACAAGTACCTAATGAATTTGAAAAAACAAGTAATGATGTTGTAACTGTGCCACTACTTGGTAAAGTTACTGCTGGTAACCCTATTGAAGCAATTGAGGTTCCTAATGAAGTAATTAGTCTTCCTTCTTATTTACTTCCAAAGAAAAAAGAAGTATTTACAATTAAAGTTGAAGGTGACTCAATGATTAATGCTGGTATCTATGATAAAGATATTGTTATTGTAGAAAGATGTGAAAATGCTCGTAATGGAGAAATAGTTGTTGCTATGGATGATGAAAATCAAGTAACCATTAAAAGATTTTATAAAGAAAAAGATTATATTAGATTACAACCTGAAAATGATTATATGGTTCCTATTATATTAAAAAATGCTACCATTTTAGGAAAAGCAATTGGTTTATATCGAAAGTTTTAATACTAAAAAAGAAGCTACTTAAGTAACAGCTTAAGAGCTTCTTTTATTTGATTATCAATTGATTTACTTGTATCTATTTTCTTAATAACTTTATTTATATCTACATTCTTATATCCTAAACTAGTAAGAGCAGACACTAGTTCTTCAGAATGATCTTCCTTCTTAAAGATACCTGTATTAATAACATTAAGCTTTCCTTTTAAATCAAGTATTACTTGTCTTGCTACTTTATCTCCTATTTTAGGGAATTTCTTTAGATAATTAATATTTTCTCCTTCGATTGCTTCTTCAAGTAAAGAAATATTACCAGTAGCTAACATGGGAAGAGCCATTTTGGGTCCTAATCCTTTAACTGAAATTAATTTTAAAAATAATTCTTTTTCTTCTTTACTTTTAAACCCATATAAAGTATACTCGTCTTCTCTTACATTAGCATAAGTATAAATAGTATATTCTTTTTCTAACATATAGCTATAAGGATTTGGAACATTTATTTGATATCCTATTCCATGATTATCGATAATAACATAACTAGATTCAATTTCTTTTATTGTACCACTTATATAACCATACATTATTTCATATTCCTTACGTCTTTGCTAGTTACATTTTTAAACATATTATCATCGATATCTTTTAGCATCGTACTCTCTCTATTAATTTTATCTATAGCTTCTTTTATCATAATACCAAGCATTTCTCTATAATCAATATTCTTATCTTCAAATAGATGATGGGAAAAGAAATTAGGTACTGTATTTACTTCATTTACATACAACTTTTTATTTTTATTATCATAGATAAAATCAATTCTTGCTACTCCACTTAAAGCAAGTACTTTATATACTTCTTTTCCTAATTTTTGTATTTCACTAGTAAGTGCTTTCGAAATACCTGCTGGATATATTCTCTTATAAGTTTCATCATTATCATTATCTTTACGATATTTATCATAATAATTACAAGGGGACTCTTTAATAATTTCTTCTACTACAGAATCAATTAATTTACCTTTACTAAGAAGTACCGCTATATTATATTCACTTCTGTCAGATAGATATTCCTCTACTAAAACTCTATCATCTTTCTCCATTACCTTTTCAATCGAAGACTCTAACTCTTCTTTTCTACTAACCACTTCAATACCTATACCACTACCAAGTCTCGCAGGTTTAATAAGTAATGGATAAGATAACTTATCTATTTTCTTGAATATTTCTTCTTTATCTAATTTATAATCAGTATAAGTAAATGAAGTATAATCCACTACTGGAAGATTATTAGCCTCTAATACTTCCTTAGTAAATATCTTATCTTGACATATACTAGAAGCATATATATCACTACCAACAAAAGGTATACCAAGAGTTTCTAAATATCCAATAATACTTCCATCTTCTGTTTTCTTACCATGTACCATTGGAAAAGCAAGATGTATTTCTTTAACTTCTTTTTTTATTAATCCAGCACTCTCTAAGATAAACTTACCATTTTTATTTATTAAATTTACTTTCTTAGCATATCTTTTAATTAAATTAAAATCTTTATAACTATCAATATATCTAAGCATACCACCAGTATATAATTCTAAATTCTTTGTAATATAAATAGGAACAACTTCATATCTTTCTTTATCAATATTATCCATTGCCTGAATAGCAGTAAGTACAGATAAATCATGTTCTAAGCTCCTACCTCCAAATACTACTCCAATACTTAATTTCATATCTAACACCTCTTATCTCCATTATATATTATTTTCCTATTTTTTTAAAGAGAAATAATTAAAAAGATTATGAATTTACACTTTATTCATAATCTTTTAATTCTAACTATTTAACCTAACTCATAATGATCAGCTTCAGTACCAGTTCCTGATTTTAATATTATATTTGTTTTCAAAGTAACGACAGGTCTCACATTATAATCAGAATAGTATCCTCGACCACGAGAAACACTACTAGCATTAACAACAGCCCAC
>CAMVMQ010000053.1 GCA_947168625.1 uncultured Caryophanales bacterium | reverse complement strand
AATATGAGGTGTGAACTATGAATGAATATATTAATTTAGATGAAAAGAATATTGAAGAAGAACATATATGTTGTGCTATTGGTGATCCTAAGCATCAAATAGGGGTAGATAAGAAGAAAGAATGGATTAAGAGTAAATTTAAAGATGGTCATGTATTTAGAAAATTAAATGCTAGGGGTAAAATATTTATTGAGTATGAGCCTATTGAAACTGCTTGGGCTCCTGTTATAGGTAATAATTATATGTACATATATTGTTTATGGGTAGCAGGTAGTTTTAAAGGAAAAGGAATTGGTAGAGAATTACTTGAGTATGCTATTAATGATGCTAAAGATAAAGGTATGAGTGGTATATGTACTATTGTAACACAAAAGAAAAAACCTTTTATTGGTGATAAAAAGTTCTTTGAACATTTTGGATTTAAAGCAGTAGATACTATTAATGATTATGATTTAATGGTGCTTTCTTTTAATGATAAAGATGTTCCTAAATTTAGTGATAGTGCTAGAAAGATGAAAATTGATAGTGAAGATTTTACTATCTACTATAGTAATGAATGTCCTTATGTAGAATATGAGGTTAAAGAATTATCTGATTATGCTAAAGATAATAATATTAAATTAAATTTTATTAAAATTGATTCTTTGGAGAAAGCAAAAAATACTCCATGTGTATTTAATAATTGGGCTAACTTTTATAAGGGTAAATTTGTTTCAAATACGATTTTAAATGCTAATGCATTGGAGAAATTATTAAAATAAAGGTGTGAAATGAGTAAATATAAAATTTCTTTAATATTAAATATTATTATAGTTATTATGGTAATAGGTGCCTCTATTATGATGTTTAATGGATTTAGATTTATGCCAGGTGAAATAATTCTTGAGTCTAATAAACTTGGTATGTTTAAGTTTTTTACGGTTGATTCTAATTTATTTATGGGAATTATTTCTTTATTATTTGCTATATTTGAAATTAGATTGTTAAAAGGTAATATAAAAGAAATACCTAGATATATGTATATATTAAAATTAATGGCTACGACTAGTGTTACTCTTACTTTTATTGTAGTTTTTGCCTATCTTGGTCCTCTTGTTGGTAATATATGTTTAATGATACTAAATAGTAATTTGTTTTTTCATTTACTTGTTCCTGTATTTAGTATGATTACTTTTTTATTTTTTGAAAGAAATAATAAGATGTTATTTAAATATTCTTTCTATGGATTAATACCTGTTATTATGTATGGATTATATTATTTAATAAATGTATTAGTTCATATGGATAATGGAGTGGTATCACCTGTATATGATTTCTACTATTTTGTTCAAAATGGTGTATGGACTGCAATTATTGTTGTTCCTATAATGTTTATTATTTCATATCTTATAAGTTTATTTCTATGGAAATTTAATAAAATTAAATAGTAAATGTTTGATGTAGTATTAAGTAATTATTACTACTTTTTTTATTACATTAAAGATGATATAATTAGGTAAAGAGAGGTTATGTTATGATAGAGATTAAAAATGTTACGAAAAAATATGGTAATAAGAAAGCACTTGATAATGTTTCTTTTAATGTTAACGAAGGAGAAATATTTGCTTTCATTGGTCATAATGGTGCTGGTAAAACGACTTTAATTAAAGCCATTACTGGTATTCATGATTTTGATGATGGGGATATTTTAATAAATGGTAAGTCTATTAAGAAAGATACAATAGAATGTAAGAAAGATATGGCTTTTGTTCTGGATAATCCAGAATTATATGAAAATATGACAGCGATTAATTTTATTAATTTTATATGTGATATGTATGAAGTTAGTCTTGAAGAGAGAAAGAAGAATATAGATAAATATGCTAAAATGTTTGAGATGGAAGATAAACTTGGAGATACAATAAAATCTTTTTCTCATGGTATGAAACAAAAAATAGCAATAATTGCTGCTTTATCTCATAATCCAAAGATTCTTATTATGGATGAACCGTTTGTAGGACTTGATCCTAAAGCTGTATTTGATATTAAAGAAGTTATGCATGAAATGGTTAAAGAAGGTAAAACAATATTTTTCTCGACACATATTCTAGATGTTGCTGAAAAGCTTTGTTCTAGAGTTGCTATTATTAAGAATGGTAAATTAATAAAAGTTGGTAGTATGAAAGAGATTAAAGGAGATAAAACTCTAGAGAATGTCTTTTTAGAGTTAGAGGAATAGTTATGAAAAAGATTATTTCACTTATTAGAGCTTCGATGACGGAGAATATGAATATATTTAAGATTAAAAATACTAGTGGTAAAAAAACATTACTGCCTATTATCTTGGCTATTATTTGTATGTTCTCTGTTGGAACTTATGCTAATATGATAATTGAACCTTTAACTAGTATAAAATCAGAATATATACTATTGTCATTATTTGTTATTGTTACTTTCTTTTTGACTTTAGTTGAAGGTGTCTATAAATCTAGTAATTTATTATTTAACTGTAAGGATGATAATTTATTATTTTCTTTACCAATTAAAAGAAGAACGGTTCTATTTATTAGGATATTTAAGTTTTATGTATTTGAACTACTATATAATTCTTTATTTTTATTTCCAGCGATGATTATTTATGCTATTAATGTTAATGTGGGGATTAGTTACTATATAGTTAGTTTATTTATGTTATTATTACTTCCAATTATTCCTATTGTAATATCATGTTTAATAGGAGGATTTATTTCAAATACTTCATCTAAATTTAAGTTTAAGAATATGGCTCAGGTTATTGTTACAACTTTACTTTTATTAATAATATTATATTTTTCTTTTAATATGGAAAATATTTTAAGTAACTTTACAAACAATGCTAGTTATATTAATAGTGTTATTACTTCTTTATATTATCCTGCGAATGCTTATGTTAAGATGGCTACTAATTTTAAAGTTGTAGATTTAATAATATTTATTGTTATTAATTTACTTATATTTATTATTGGTATATATATTATGAATATTAGATACTTTAAGATTAATTCAAAAGTTAAAGAAGAAAAAGTTATTTCTAAGAAAAAGAATTATAATATTAAAGTAAATAGTCCTAGAGTATCTTTAATTAAGAAAGAATTGAATAAATTTTTTAATACTCCAGTATTTATAATTAATGCAGGATTTGGATTGGTTTTATTTATTATTGGTATTACTTTGATATGTTTTAAATTTGATAGTCTTGTTAATGGTATTATTGTAGATGGAGAATTATCTATTAATGAGATTAAATCTTATATACCTATTATTTTATATGGTTTTATTTGTTTTACATCTTTTATGACTTCGATTACTAGTTCAATGATATCTTTAGAGGGTAAGTCATTTAATATATTAAAAAGTTTACCTATTAAATCAACATTTATTATTGTGTCTAAGGTTGCTACTGCTGTATTAATTATGATTCCTGTAATATTACTAGGAGACATTATTATGTTTATTAGATTTAGCTTTAATATAGTTGAAATATTAATGATTATTATTGGTTCAATTATATTACCATTAGTATCTGAGACTATTGGTATTCTTGTTAATTTAAAGTATCCAAAGATGGATGCGGAAAATGATACAGAAGTCGTTAAACAGAGTATGAGTTCGATGATATCGGTATTTATTGGTATAGCACTATCATTTATTACAATATTTGTTTTGGTGATGCTTCTTAATGTTGGAATTTCTAGTACGTTAGTATTAACACTTAGTAATTTATTTTATATTATTAGTTTTAGTTTATTATTTATATATTTAAATAAATATGGTAATAGAATTTTTAATAGAATTAATGTATAAGGAGAAGATATGAAAAAATTATTTATTTATTATAGTTTAAGTGGTAATGGTGATGTAGTAGCAGATTATCTAAAGAATAAAGAATATGATATTAGAAAAGTTAATATGAAAGATAAGATGCCTAAAAGTTATATTCTTCAAATACTTAAAGGTGGATTTCTAGCGGGTATTAATTATAAAGCAAAACTCTCTAATTTTGATAATAATATAGATTCTTATGATGAAATTATTATTGGTAGTCCGATATGGAATGGAAGAATAGTACCGGCGATTAATACTGTGTTAGATAATATTACTTTAGATAAAAAGAAAGTTTCATTTATTTTATGCTGTGGTAGTGGAAAAGCTCCTAAAGCAGAGAAGATGCTTAGAGATAAATTTGGTGATATTAATATTATTATTTTAAAGGAACCTAAAAGAAATAAAAAAGAATTGGAAAGAGTATTGTAATACACAATATTCTTTTTGTAGTAGAAATAATTGTTTTTTGATATAATTATTATAGGTGGTTTTATGATAAATGTAAGAAATGAAGAAAACTGGCATGGTTATAAAAAAATTATAATTGAGACTTATAATGGAGCGTTTGAAATATTTTTTTTAAATAATGGTGATTTATACTGGTCTCTAATGTACGTAAGAGAAAGATTAGGTATTCCTAATTCTTATAGTTTTGTTATTACTAAAGAGAATGAATATTTATATAATTCTTTTGAACGATTATATACTGCTATTAAGGATAATAAACCTTTTAGTAATAGTAATTTAGATGATGCAAGTAGAAATATGATAGTACCCGATAATAAATTATTTATTAATGGTAAAATAGAATGGCATTCTGATGAACTACCATATGAAGAAGCTAGTATACTTACTATTTCTAAGAAGAAAGAACTTTATATAGTTGAATTTAGGCTAAGTGATAAGATAAATTTATTATCTACTCATTCTATTAGAATTTGCAATAGTGGCAGTAGATATTATCCGTATAATGTTCCTTTTATGAATATGTATAATGAATTATTAGATTATAATTATGCTGTTGGAAGAGAGAAAAATTCAGAAGATAATAAAAAGAAAATTAAAAAGTTATGGGATGGTAATTATGACTATAATAGATGGTAAAAAAATTAAAGATAAAATTCTTGGTGAAGTTAAAGATAAAATAGAGAAAAAAAATTTAGAATTAAAACTTGCTATTATTTTAGTAGGAGATAATGATGCTAGTAAGATATATGTTAGTAATAAAGAGAAAGCATGTGAATATGTAGGTATTAAGTGTGATAAATATTTATTAGATAGTAGTACCTCTCAAGAAGATGTTATTAATTTAATTGATAAACTTAATAATGATGATGAAGTTACTGGTATTATTCTTCAGAGTCCAGTACCTAGTCATATTGATTTTGATAAATGTGCAGGCACTATTAAATATTATAAGGATGTAGATGGTTTTACACGAGATAATATTTATAATTTATATATGAATAAAGAAGGATTAGTTCCATGTACGGTAAAAGGTATTATTAGACTACTTGATGAATATAAAATTGAAATAGAAGGAAAACATGTTGTTATTATTGGTAGAGGTAATATTGTTGGTAAACCTTTAATTCATGCAATGATGAATAGAAATGCCACGGTTACTGTCTGTCACTCTAAGACGAAGAATTTAGAAGAGTTATGTAGAACGGCGGATATATTAGTATCAGCAGTTGGAAGACCTAATCTTATTACTAAAGAGATGATAAAAGAAGGTGCTGTAGTTATTGATGTTGGTATATCTAGAGTAGATAATAAGGTAGTAGGAGACACATCTTTTGATGAAATTAAAGATAAATGTACATTTATTACTCCAGTGCCTGGAGGAGTTGGGCCAATGACGGTGGCTATGATTATGGAAAATTTATTAACTGCGGAGGATTTAAAGAATAATGGATAAAAAGATATTAGAAGCTTTAAATAAAGAAATTGAAAGACAAAATAATAATATTGAACTTATTGCTAGTGAAAATTATGTATCAAAAGAAGTAATGAATTTACAGGGTAGTGTATTTACAAATAAGTATGCTGAAGGTTATCCTGGTAA
>CAMVMQ010000052.1 GCA_947168625.1 uncultured Caryophanales bacterium | reverse complement strand
GAAGATAAAGAGTATTTTGCACCTTTATCTAGTCCTAAACCTAAACATAAATATTTAAAAAATACTCTTGATTTAGTTAAAATAGATGATGGCAATTTAGGTGTAATTAATTTTAATAATATGATTCCAGTTACAAATAATAATTATACAGAGTATGATTTAGATAAGAATTATAATGATAAAGATGAAATGTTAAGAATAAAACTACTTCGTAGTCAGTTAAGATGGTTAACATCTAATAGAAAAATAATTAGAACTAAAGCAAGGGCATTATATTTATTATACAAAGAAGATAGACTTCCAAAAAATATTAGAGATAGATGTTGTAATTTTATCTTACTTGAGGAAAAATCTAAAGAATATAATAAAGTATTAGTATAAAGAAAGGTTGTGATTTATATGACAAATAAAGATTTAGCGAATCTTATATTTCCTAATATTACTAAAACTATAAAAGATTATGAAGAAATGTATCCTGAAAGAAATTTAAAAGAAGGAGAAAAAGTAACGAGATTTGCTCCTAGCCCTACTGGATATATGCATCTAGGAGGTTTCTACCAAGCAATTATTGATTATGTACTTGCTAAAAATTCTAATGGAGTATTCTATTTAAGAAATGAAGATACAGATACAAAGAGAGAAGTAAAAGAAGCTACTAAGTTAATAATGGATACTTTAACTCACTATAATATTATACCTGATGAGTATGAATTTGAAGGAAATATTGTAGGTAGTTATGGACCATATGTTCAAAGTGAAAGAAAAGAAATATATCATGCTTTTATTAAATATTTAATTGAAATAGGAAGAGCATATCCTTGTTTTTGTACTAAAGATGAATTAGATGAAATGAGAGAAGTTCAAGAAAGAAGTAAAGTAAGAACTGGATATTATGGAAGTTATGCTAAATATAGAAATGTTAGTGTAGAAGAACTTATCTCTAAAGTAAAAGAAGGTATCCCTTATGTAATTAGATTTAAAAGTATGGGAGACTTTAATAAGAAGTTTGTTTTTGAAGACTTAGTTAAAGGTAAGATAGAACTTCCTGAAAATGATGAAGATTTTGTTATTATGAAATCAGGTGATGGATTACCAACATACCATTTTGCTCATCTAGTAGACGATTATTTAATGCATACTACTCATGTTGTAAGAGGAGAAGAATGGTTATCATCTGTACCTAAACATATTGAATTATTTAGAACATTTGGCTTTAAATCTCCTAAATATGTTCATACTCCATTAATTATTAAAAAAGAAGGAACTAGTGTTAGAAAGATAAGTAAGAGAAAAGATCCTGAAGCTTCAATGACTTATTATAAAGAGAAAGGTTATCCAACTAAAGCTGTAATTGAAGCTTTAATGACTATTATTAATTCTAATTATGAAGAATGGCATACAGCTAACCCAGATAAAGAATTTACTGATTTTGTATATAGTCCTAAAAAGATGAGTTCATCAGGAGCATTCTTTGACTTAGAAAAGTTAGATAATATATCTAAAACAGTTATAAGTAAAATGACTAAAGAAGAAGTATATGATAACTTATATAATTGGACTAAGGATTATGATAAAGAGTTTAATGAATTAATTACTGAGTATGAGGATTATACTAAGAATGTTCTAAATATTGAAAGAGAGCAGAAGAAACCAAGAAAAGATTATTCTTGTTACAGTGAAATAAAAAATCAAATATTCTATATGTACGATGAGTTATATAATCCTTCTAGTTATGACTGGGGTAGTATTAATAGTAAGGAAGAAATTAATAAGATATTAAATCTATACATAGATAAATATTTTGATATATCTGATAAAGAAGTATGGTTTAATAATATTAAAGAGCTATGTGATAACTTAGGTTATGCTAGTAATATGAAAGATTATAAAGAAAATCCTGATAATTATAAAGGCAGTGTCGCTGATGTATCTACAGTCTTAAGAGTAGCAATAACCTCTAAGAGTATGACTCCTGATTTATATGAAATAATGAAACTGCTAGGTAAGGATAGAATAATAAGTAGAATAGAAAAAATTAAATAAATATTGTAAAAAAATATAAATTATGATAATATTATATTGTTCCTTAAAGGAACAATTAATGGCCTGTTGGTGAAGTGGCTTAACACATTGCCCTCTCAAGGCAACATTCATGGATTCGAATTCCATACAGGTCACCATTTAAGTTTATTAAAGTCTTGATTATCAAGACTTTTTTTCTTTTTAAAAAAATATGCAAATTTAGATGTAAAGTATCTTTACCTATCTAATAGTTAGTGATATGATAAAAGACATAACATTATAGAAGGGGGAATTATTATGAACAATATTGCAATTAAAGAAAACATTATAATTGAAAATTTAATCTATGAAGTAAGGGGTAAACAAGTAATGTTAGATTCGGATTTAGCAAGATTATATGAATGTGCTAATGGTACAAAAACAGTTAATCAAGCTGTTAAAAGAAATTGTAGTAGGTTTCCAGAAGATTTTTATTTTCAGTTAAGTGAAGATGAACTTCTAAAATTGCAGTCCCAAATTGGGACCGCAAATTTCAATAATATGTCTAGAACATTACCATATGCCTTTACTGAGGAAGGTGCTGCGATGCTTGCAACAGTTCTTAGGACAAAAGTATCATCAGAAATGAGTATTGCAATAATGAGAGCTTTTGTTGCTATGCGTAAATACATATCATCTAATTTGATAGAACAAAAATTTATAAATAATATGGTACTAGAACATGATTCAGAAATTAAACTTTTACAAGAATCGTTTGATAAACTAGAAGAGAAAAGGAAGAATCATGAGATATATTTTGATGGTCAAATATATGATGCTTATTCTAAAATAAAAGAAATATTTAGTAGTACTAATAATGAACTTATTATAATAGATTCTTATGCTGACAATACAATATTAGATATTATTAGTAAATTAAATGTTAAGGCAACTATTATTACCAAAGTAAATAGCCTTCTTACAAAACAAGATATTAATAAATATAATAAACAATATCATAATTTAAAAGTAGTATATGATAATAGTTATCATGATCGTTACTTTATTATAGATAAAAAAGAAGTATATCACTGTGGTGCAAGTATAAATAGAATTGGTTATAAAACATTTTCTATAACATTAGTAGGTGATGAAGAAATAAAGAAGACACTAATAGATAAAGTTAATAATATTATTTAATATCTACTTTTATCTAGTGCATTGTAATGATATGATATAAGAATTAACACTAATAAAAAAATAATGTAAATTTAGGTGTAAAGTATTTTTACCTATCTAATAGTTAGTGATATGATAGAAGACATAACATTATAGAAGGGGGAATTATTATGAACAATATTACAATTAAAGAAAACATTATAATTGAAAATTTAATCTATGAAGTAAGAGGCAAGCAAGTAATGTTAGATTCGGATTTAGCAAGATTATATGAATGCAACCAAGGAACCAAAGAGATTAATCAAGCAGTTAGAAATAATCCTACCAAATTTCCAGAAAGATTTAGTTGGATTTTGACTGAAGAAGAATGGAAATTTCTAAGGTCAAACAATTTGACCTTAGAAAATAATACTCCAGGAAAAGGTCATTATCGAAAATACTTACCTAGAGTTTTTACCGAAGAAGGAGTAGCAATGCTTTCTACTATTTTGCATACTAAAATTGCAGCACAAATAAGTATAAAAATAATGGATGCTTTTGTTGCTATGCGTAAATACATATCATCTAATTTGATAGAACAAAAATTTATAAATAATATGGTACTAGAACATGATTCAGAAATTAAACTTTTACAAGAATCGTTTGATAAACTAGAAGAGAAAAGGAAGAATCATGAGATATATTTTGATGGTCAAATATATGATGCTTATTCTAAAATAAAAGAAATATTTAGTAGTACTAATAATGAACTTATTATAATAGATTCTTATGCTGACAATACAATATTAGATATTATTAGTAAATTAAATGTTAAGGCAACTATTATTACCAAAGTAAATAGCCTTCTTACAAAACAAGATATTAATAAATATAATAAACAATATCATAATTTAAAAGTAGTATATGATAATAGTTATCATGATCGTTACTTTATTATAGATAAAAAAGAAGTATATCACTGTGGTGCAAGTATAAATAGAATTGGTTATAAAACATTTTCTATAACATTAGTAGGTGATGAAGAAATAAAGAAGGCACTAATAGATAAAATTAATAATATTATTTAATATCTACTTTTATCTAGTGCATTGTAACGATATGATAAAAAGTTTACAAAAATATAAGGAAAACAAATGTATAGTATTTTTATCAGAAATGTTGATTAATACAACAAATAGTGATATAATGAAATAGCAAACATAAGTTTGATACATTTTAAATAAGGTGAGATAGTTTATGATAAAAAGTGTAAAAGAAATTAAAAAAATGATTAGTAAGGTAATGATACCAGGCTATTCTTTTAAAACTAATTTTAGCAGTGCAGAATTTTTAGTGGATATCAATAATTCTTTAGTTATAGCAGCAGATTTGGTAAAAAAAGATAATAAAATGGTATATGAGTTTGTTTTGGATACGGAGTTTACTAGATATGCCAAAGTAAGCTTTGATGAAATTATAATGGTAAATAATATAATTAATATACTTGAAGAAAATAGAAAATTTGTTTTATCAAAATTAAAAAAATATACAGTAGAAGAATATGAAGAAGAAGAAAGATTAAGAAATGAAAGAAGTGAGAAAATGCTTGAAGCATTTAAGTATTCAATTATGAAACATATGATGATAGGAGATGACAAAAATGAATAATAAAATACAAATGTCTAATCGCAATTTTTTAATATATAAAGATGATAGTAACAATGTAAAGGTTGATGTACTACTTATTAATAATGATTTATGGTTAACTCAAAATTTAATAGCAGAACTTTTTGGAGTTGCAAGAAGTACAATTACAGAGCATATTAACAATATTTTTGAAACGGGAGAACTTGTAGAAAATAACACCGTCGGAAAAACCGACGTTGTTAATTCAAAAAAGCCAGTTAAAATTTATAACTTAGATGTTATAATAGCGGTTGGTTATCGTGTAAATTCAAAAAAAGCGACAAATTTTAGAATTTGGGCAACTAAAATACTTAAGGAATATTTAAAAAAAGGTTTTGTAATGAATGATGATAGATTATCTAATCCAGAATATATATTTGGTGAAGATTATTTTGAAGAAATGTTGGAAAGAATTAAAAATATTCGTTCAAGTGAGAGAAGATTCTATCAAAAAATTACTGATATATATTCATCATGTAGTGTAGACTATGATAAAGATTCTGATATTACTAAATCGTTTTTTAAAACAGTTCAAAACAAATTGCATTATGCAGTAACAGGAGAAACAGCAGCTGAAATCATATATAATAGAGTAGATTCAGAAAAAAGCAACATGGGTCTTACAAATTGGAAAAATAGCCCAGATGGTCCAATATATAAATACGATGTAGATATTGCAAAAAATTATTTAACAGAAAATGAACTAAAAAATTTAAATAGAATTGTTACGATGTATTTAGATTATGCAGAAATGCAAGCAGAAAATCATAATGCTATGACAATGGAAGACTGGGTAGATAAATTAAATGCATTTTTGGAATTCAACGATCAAGAAATACTTCATAATGCAGGTAAAATATCGCATAATGTTGCTCAAAAATTAGCTTATAAAGAATACGAAAAGTATAGAATAAAACAGGATAAGACATATGTTTCTGATTTTGATAAGTTTATTGATAGTATCAAATTAATAAATAATAAAAAATAAAAGAAATTTTTACAAAAATTTTGCTTATTTTAGAGGAAAGTGATAAAGATGAATAAGAATGAAATTGTTATTTTTGAAAATGATGGTATTAAACTTGAGGTTAATATGAGGGAAGATACTGTGTGG
>CAMVMQ010000051.1 GCA_947168625.1 uncultured Caryophanales bacterium | reverse complement strand
TATTTCAAAAGAAAATTAGTTAAGTGATTGACAAAGACAATTAATTATTATAAAATGTAATAGACATTTGCGATTAGTTTAATTTGAATCATCTAGAGTTAAAGCTACATATAATTGTAGTCTTTTTCTCGTGTAAGGAGGTAAGAGTTAGATGAAAATTGAAAGAGAAGAATTTGAAAGGGAAAGGAATTATCTTAATAAGACAATTAGTGTTATTAGAAAAAAAATATCTACCTTAGGGCAACAACTTTATGATGATGATGAGAAAGTACTTGAGTTTAAAAAATTTATTTGGGATTCGCATACCGAAATGGATCCTAGTGAAATGAGAACGATGATGGCCGAATCAGACCTACAAGTTACTATCATGCAAAATAGAGGTAATTATTTACAAAAATTATTTAGAATCCAAAATAAACCATATTTTGGTATGATTAGGTTCAAAGAAGATGATGAAGAAAATGATATTTATATTGGAATAACCTCTGTTGAAGATAAATTAGAATATTACGTTCATGACTGGCGAAGTCCAATATGTAGTATGTTCTATGACTATGAAACAGGAAAAGCTAGCTATGAGGCTCCTGGTGGTAGAATAGAAGGAGAAATTACTAGAAAAAGACAATATATAATTGAATATGGTGAACTTAAAAATATCTTTGATAATAACTTAAATATAAGTGATAGCCTTCTTCAAGAAGTACTTGCAGAAGAATCTTCTGATAAGATGAAAAATATTGTTAATACGATTCAAGAAGAACAAAACAAAGTAATTAGAAATACTGAAGATAAGAACTTAATAGTAGAAGGAATAGCGGGCTCTGGCAAGACCAGTGTTGCACTCCATAGAATAGCTTTTTTGCTATATCGAATTCCTAATCTAAATTCTGGTAATATAGTTGTATTTACTCCCAACAAAGTATTTTCTGAATATATTTCTAATGTTCTTCCAGAACTAGGAGAAGATAATACATATAGTATGACATTTTATGATTTGCTATGTCAAAATATTAGTGAATATAAGAATATTGAAAACTTTACTGATTTCATATCTAGATATTATAAAAATAAAAATGCTAATTATGAATTAATTAAATATAAGCAGTCTGATGAAATAATTAATGATCTAGATAATTATTTAAATGATGTTATAAATAATACTAAGTTCGTTAAACCACTATCATATGATAATTTTATTGAAGTATCTACTGAGGAACTAAATAATATGCTTAAACTGAAATACGATCGTTTTCCACTATTTTCTAGAATAGAAGAGATTTCAAAAAAAATTGCAGAAAAAAACTATGATGGAAAAGATAACAATGCCAAAAGTATTGCAAAAATATTAAATGATAATCTAAATATTAAACTTGATTTAAAGAGTATTTATAATGGCTTTTTTAAGAGTAAATATTCTAATTATGATTATTCAATTGGAGGAAATAATATTCTTTATGAAGACGCATGCTTATTTCTTTATCTTAAGAGTATTTTAGTAGGATTCAATACTAATCACGTGATTAAGGAAGTGGTAATAGATGAAGCCCAGGACTATAATAAATTACAGTACCTTATTATTAAGAAAACTTTTAAAACAGCTAATTATACGATATTAGGAGATACTAACCAAACGATTAATCCGTATTATAAATATAACTCGCTGGAAGAACTTAAGAGCATTTTTGATGATTCGAAATATATTACATTAACAAAGACATATCGTTCTACCTACAAGATTATTGAGTATACAAATCAGATTCTTAATCTTAAACATTCCAGTGCAATCAGAAGAGAAAATGCCAGTGACATCTTATTTCGAAAGGGTTGTAAGAAAGAAGATTTGATTGATGATATAACATATCTTAAGAGTATTTCTAAGAGTATTGCAATTATTACTAAGGATGATGAAGAAGCAGAAAAACTATATACTATGCTAAAAAATGATATAGATATCATGCTTATTGATAATTTTAGTCATTTAAAGAGAGACTTAGTAATTGTTCCATCTTATATTGCAAAAGGATTAGAGTTTGATTCAGTCATTGTCTATACTGATGAAGATAATAAATATACGGAAAATGAGAAATATTTATTCTATGTTGCTTGTACTAGAGCACAACATAATTTGATTGTTTATAATGGAAAATAATATATTTTCCATTTTTCTTTTGTCCCTTATAAAATAAGGAAATAAAAATTTCTATTTGACAAGTACT
The DNA here is from genome assembly GCA_947168625.1 of uncultured Caryophanales bacterium. Taxonomy (GTDB): domain Bacteria; phylum Bacillota_I; class Bacilli_A; order RF39; family UBA660; genus CAG-302. Next base: position 3,938 of record CAMVMQ010000051.1, on the reverse strand, counting down.
TATATTTATGTTACGATAATGAGCGTCCGCTAAAAAATGAGGTGTTTGAAGTTGAAAAATCATAAAATAGAAATTGTAGCATTAACACTCTTACTTGGAGTATTATGTTATGCTTATTATGATAGTAACATTATGGAAAATGAACAAGAAATTGTTTTAGCTAGCAATTTACTTACAATGAAGAAAGTTAATAATAAAGAAGAGTTTACAATGGAATTATTATCTTTACCAGTTTCTGATGAAGAAAAACAATTGAAAACGGAAAAAGAATTAGACGATGAGAAAAAATTAAAAGGAGAAATAACAAGTGAAGAATCATCTACTGAAGGAAAAGTTGAAGAAGTAATTGAAAGTGAACCAGTAGAAGAGTCGGTAGAGCAACCAACATATTATGAAGAACCTTCGCGTAGTTACAGTTATGTACCTTCATATAATGAAGAATTAGCATCACAAATTGTAAATTATGCTCTTCAGTTTGTTGGAGGACCTTATGTCTATGGCGGTAATTCTTTGACAAATGGTACAGATTGCTCTGGTTTTACAATGCTTGTTTTTGCTAATTTTGGTATATCACTTGCTAGAAGTGCTCCTAGTCAAGTAAATAATGGAGTAAGCGTTGGGTTATCTAATATACAGCCAGGAGATATTGTTTTATCAGGATATAACGGAAGTATTTGCCATTCATCACTTTATATTGGAAATGGACAGCTTGTTCACGCTCTAAACTCCAATGTTGGTATAGTGGTGACTGACTTATATATTATGCCAATTATCGATGTAAGGAGAGTAATTTGACTTTTGACTTGTTTTTTGGTATAATAGGCATCGTCCTTTTTTGAAAGGGCGGAAAGAAGGAAAAAATATGAAACCTAAAACTCTAATTGGAGTTATGGCTTCAGTATTAACTTTAGGAATTTTATTTAGTATTTCTTACTATGATAAAGTGTTAAGAGATAAGAACATTCTTGTCTATGTGCCTTCATTACTTGAGGCATCAGAATATGATAAAGAAAATGTTATTAATGATGAAATAGAAAAAGTAGAAATAGTTGAGGAAGAACCTCAAAGAGTAGAAGTATTTGATGGTTTAACCATCGAAGAACTTATAGATAAGTTAAATAGAAATTTATCATCAGATTTATCAAATATGGGATATGCTTATGCTAATTACTCAATAGAATTAGGAGTAGACCCTTATTTAGCAGTGGCTATATCAATGCACGAAACTGGATGTATTTGGAACTGTTCTTATTTAGCTAAGGCTTGTCATAATGTTGGTGGTCAGAAAGGTTCTGGATGTGGTGAGTATGCTGCTTTTGATAGCATGGAAGATGGAATATATGCTTTTATAGCAAATATAAAAAGAAACTACGTTGATTATGGACTTATGACCGCTGACGAAATGAACCCAAAATATGCCGAGGATCCTACTTGGTCAATGAAAGTTAATAAATATATTGAGAAAATTAAAAATAGTTAATGAATAATTATAATGAAATAGGGCAAAATACTTGCTCTATTTTTCTTTTTGAGATATAATTATTTATAGAATAGCGATGGTGATAAGATGAAAAAATTAAATAGGAAAGGTTTTACATTAATTGAATTACTTGCAGTAATTGCAGTAACTTCATTAGTACTTGGTCTAAGTACTTATGGAATTATTAACGCTTTTAAAAATTCAAAGGAAGCTGCGATTGTAATAAATGATAAGGGTATTTTAGAAGCTGCTAAAATACGTTCTTCAGAAGAAAATATATGGCATAGTTTTAATGGGGGTGAAGATAACTATGAATACTATTGTACCTCTATTCAAAGATTAAAAAATATTGGATTACTTAAAAAAAATGTTATGTCAAGTGATGGAAATAAATCTATTATTGTTGTTAAAAGGGATCCAACGACATTTAATATTTTAGAAGCTAGATTTCTTGATTTAACTAATTCAGATGATATTAATATAAATAGCCAGTTGTGCAAAATTGAATATTTTACAATTCACTACGATTATAATGTTCCTGGCGAAACTGGTAAAGTACCTGAAGATCAGATTGAAGAAACTTGCAGTAACGATAGCTGTAATGTATTTCTTTCTTCAACTCAGCCGGAAAAAAGAGAAGGATATAATTTTAAAGGCTGGAAACTTTTAGGTGACGATATAATATATAAACCAGGCGATAAATTTAGGACTGGTGATGCTGGCGAGGTAATAACTCTTTATGCAGATTGGGAAGTAAAAACTTTTAAAATCATTTATGATGCTAATGCAGTATCCTATAGTGGAACCATGGAAAACACTATATGTGAGTATAATAAAGAATGCATTGTAGCAGATAATAGTTTTACAAATAATGGTTATAGGTTTGTCGGATGGAATACAGATAAAAATGGTACTGGTATTGATTATGCACCTAATACAGATATATCTGGTCTATTTTCTACAAAAAAGATAACCCTTTATGCAAAATGGGTTCCATCAAAAAAAGTTACTATTTTGTATAGTACCAATGGGGGAACAATCACACCAAACACTGAGAGCATTAGTGGAAATAAATACTCGTGGCAAACAGATAGTAATAATATTATTTCACGAAAAGTAAATAATGGTAGTTATATAAATAATTTCTTTACTATAAAATATGGTGAAGAGAAAGATTTGGTTAATTATAATAATCCTAGGTATATCAATATTGCGATTCCTAGCGGAAAGACGGTTCAAAATGGGCAAGAATGGAAATGCTTAGATTGCTCTGAGCTAAATCGTGTTTATAGTCAAAGTGAATCATATTCGTTTGAAGATTTTTGTGGTGATGCACCGAGTGATTGTACTGTTCGTCTGGCTGTCAATTTTGAAAATAGTGAACTATTGTCACCGGTATTCGTGGCAAGTGATGGTATCGCAAGTGGTAAATGGCACAATAAAGATTATGAACTTACAATAATAAGTAATAATACATCTAATGTAACATATGAATATAAAATTGGAGAAGATGGACAAACATTGCAGTATAATAATTCATCACCAATAACTCCAAGCGAAGGCAAAGAGACTTATTATGCTTGGTCTTCAATAAATAGTGAGACAAGTAATATTAATTCTTACGTTTCAATGCTTGATACAATTGCTCCTGCTAAACCTACTATAGATAATCCAACAAATGGAAATTGGACAAATAAGAGTTTTTCACTTACATATCATAGTAGCGATTCTGGTTCAGGGATAAAACACTATCAATATACATATGTAAATAACCCTAAAGAATCTGATTGGGTAACATACGAAAATTCTGCCTTTGATGATTTTGTTTCAACGTTGTTTAAAAAAGAAAGAAATCAGCTCGTATATGTACGTGCTTGTGACTATGCCGGAAACTGTTCTGCAGTAAGTTCAACTTATATTAGACTAGATACAACGGCACCTGACGTACCTACTATTGATAATCCATATAATAATACATGGTCAAATAAATCATATGATATTACATTATCAAGCTCAGATAATTTATCTGGTATTGCAAGGTATGAATATGTTTTTGGAAATAGTACTCCTTGGACTTCTGGAAATATCAATGTACATCCTAATTCTAATTCTAATACTATAACTCGTACATGGAAAGAAGAGAGAAACTCTTCATTATATGAAAGAGCTTGTGACTATGCTGGTAACTGTTCTGAACCATCTAAAACAGTTGTTAAGATTGATAAGACAGCACCTAGTAAACCTACGATTGATAATCCATATAACAATACTTGGTCAAATAAATCATATGATATAACATTATCAAGTTCAGATAATTTATCTGGAATTGCAAGGTATGAATATGTTTTTGGAGATAATACTGCATGGACTTCTGATAATATTAATGTACATCCTAATTCTAACTCTAATACTATAACTCGTACATGGAAAGAAGAGAGAAACTCTTCATTATATGAAA
>CAMVMQ010000050.1 GCA_947168625.1 uncultured Caryophanales bacterium | reverse complement strand
ATTTTATGAGATTTGGTATTTAACACTTCCAATATTTACATGTTCTTCATCCATTCCATGTGCAGCGGATAATTCAAAATAATTGAAGTATTTGTCTTTTTGAAAACAATTATAGTTCCATCAAAATAATCATATTTAGAAGTTAATAAATATTATTTATTTAAATTTTCTTTTATTAATTCTTCAAGTAGTCTTGGAGTTTTAAGCATTTCTTTATTAATTCTTGTTGGGTATATTGTAATACCTAAATCTTCTAATTTAGAAAATAGTTCAATAAAAGCAAAAGAATCTAATAAGCCACTTTCAATTAGTTCACAATCTTTATCGTAAACGCTTTTATCTTCACATATTTCATATAATAAATCACAAATATTTATTTCTTTCATAATTCACTTAACTTCTTTCGATCGTATTTTCCATTATTGTTAATTGGAATACTATCCACTATTTCTATTATTTTGGGAATCATATAACTTGGTATTAACTTAGATAATTCTTTCTTTATATATGTAGTATTAATATTTTTACTTATTGTTACATAAGCTTTTATTAGTTTAACAATATTAGAATTATCTTTATATTTGCATATAACTACCGCTTCTTTAATTCCATCTATTTTTAATAAATTATTTTCGATATCTCCTAGTTCAATACGATATCCCATATACTTTATTTGATTATCTAGTCTTCCTGTGCAGTAGAGATAATCTTCTTTAATTAAGCCAATATCTCCAGTTTTATAACAGTTTACCCCATTTTCTTTATAGTAATTATCTGAAACAATACCCAAATAGCCATCAAAGACACTATCACCTTTTAATATTATTTGGTTATCTTCTATATCTATTTTGACAGCACTAGTATAAAGATTACCTACTGGTAAATATTCTTTATCTAGCATACTATCTTTTATTTCCAATAATGATACACAGCAGGTAGCTTCAGTAGGACCATATGCATTTATTACTTTGACATTTTTAAATCTTTCTTTTATCTTTTTAACTGTAGATACTTCAAGCAATTCTCCACAGAAGAACATATACTTAATACTTGGATATTTTTCTTCATTAAATTCATTACCTACTAGTAATAATTTAATAAAAGTTGGGGTCATTATTAAGAAATTAATATTATTCTCTTTTATTACTTCATATACTTTTGAAAGGTTACTTCTGTCATCACTACTTATACCAATAATAGTATTATTTTTATAGATTGAAAAATACAAATCCATAACACTTAAATCAAAACTAAAACTTGCTTGACTAAGTACCTTAATCTTACTGCATTCTTTAAATTCATTTAAAGTGGTAACCCATTTGATAAAATTATTTAAATTATTATAACTTATTTGTACTCCTTTAGGTTTACCAGTAGAACCACTAGTATAGATAATATATGCATATTTATTATCATTTTCATAATAGTTAAATACTTCCTGATATTTTTTATTTATATCATTTACAGATAAGCATTCTACTTCATCAATATTGATTTCAGTATTAGTAATTATTAAATTAGACTTTGTTTCTTTTATTATTTCTTTGATTCGATATAAAGGAGTACACTTATATATTGGTATATAACATCTATGAGCAACAATAGATGATAATATTGAAATTACTGTATCAATATCTTTATCACCATAAATAATAATGGGACTAGTTCCTTGCTTTTTTAAATTATTGGATAATTCTAATACTTTTTGATAACACTCGTTATAAGTTATTACGTCATTATCTATCTTATAAAGAATTTTATCTTTACCTTCTTGTAATACATTTAAGAGATTATCAATCATTTCTTATCTCACTTTCTGGTATTAAAGAATAATCATACATTACTTCTGAATGATTATCTAGTATTAATTCTTTTTTTATTTCTTCGTTTGTTTTTTTATCAATAGTTATTTTATAAACTTGTGATACTCTATAATATTTATCATTTTCTTTTCGGAAATGGTGATTTTCTTCAGTTAGTTTATACCTATATGGAAACTCTTTTTCACTTCTTAGTTCTCCACATAATATATCTTCATCTACCCATAAAAGTAATTGAACATCCCCATCAGTATTATTTTTAAATCTGTAATCTAAATAATTATAAAAGACTGATGTTCCTGTTCCAAAAGGTACTCTTCTTCGATCATCAGGAAATAGAGCATCAGAATGATGATGTAGTTCGACCACCTCTAAAGGACTATTTAAAACTAAGTAATGAATCATATTAGCAAGTTGACAAAGGCCCCCTCCAACATCTCGAGTTAGTCCATGTTTACTTATAACTAATCCTTCTTGATATCCTTTTTTCTTCGTAGGTTCTCCGACTAAATACCAAAAAGAAAAGATTTCACCAGGATGGATAATAAGTCCATTTATTTTTGAAGCTGCTATCTGTAAGTTGGCTTTTTTATTTACCTGAAGATCCATATCAACGTTATGTAGTTTTCTCAAGATTATCGATGTGTGACTCTTAACGATATTAGGTAATTCATTACTATCTTTATCTTTAGCTAATACTCCTTTGTCCAATTTATTTTTTATATTTCTCTTAGTCCTTTCTTTAAAAACTGAAATGTTATAGAATAATGGATTCATTTCACAAAATAACTTTCTTCCCATAATATATACTCCTTACTTCTAAATAAATGCTAAATGTTGTATAATAATTTTGGTGATTAAATGTTTTATACTTATGATAATATTAATAGTTATACAGATAATGATTATATAGAAATGTATAATAGTTTAAATATACTAGATAAAAATAAAATAGATAAAATAATAAACACTAATGATAAAAAACTATCAATATTATCAAAGTATCTCCTTAAGATTATTTTATCACAAAAATATCATTTAGACTATAATAATATTTATTATAATAAGAATGGTAAGCCTTTAATTAAAGGAATATACTTTAATATATCACATTCTAATGAGTATGTAGTAATAGTACTTTCTAATAATGAAATAGGTATTGATATAGAAAAAATAAGAGAAGTAAACTTAAATATTATCAACTATTTTTGTACTGATAAAGAAAAAGGCTATATACTTAAATCTAATAATAAATATAAAAGTCTATTTGAAATATATACTTTAAAAGAAGCATACTTTAAAATGATTGGTACTAATTTATTTAATATTAAAAGTATTGATTCTTTTAATGTAGATAATTTAAATATCAAAAGAATCTATGATATACCAGAATATATAATTACAATAATAGAAAAACCAGAATAGTTTCTGGTTTAAAATTTATATTGTTCATGTAATGAATCATTTATTTTACTTTTAGCTATTGGTATCTTTACTTGATGTGGGCTTATCGAATACTTAGGAAAAACTACTACTAACTGATTATATTCAAAATACCATGTTTCTTCTTTATTTAGTAATTCATCAAGACTTTGTCTTTCTTCTTTCTCATAGAAAGATTGTGAATTTATCTCTTCAGACATTTCAATATAATCTTCACATTCTTTTTTTACAATATCATATGTATCTTTACCAATACCCTTTAGAGTTAATATTTTACCTGTCTTAGCATCAAAATTATATGCTGACTCATTATTCCAGGTTACTCCTCCAAAATTGCCAGCCATTTCTAAAGTAAATGATAATCTTCCATTTGTAACAATTGAATCTTTATATAATAATGTTATACCCATATCTTCATAATTTATATTACTTTTTACAACGTCATCAGTAGTCTTCTTAATATTATCCCATTCCTTATTAGATTTATCTGTTAAATATTTAGTAATTTTATTAGCTACTTTTTTTCTATTATCATTTGTAATATTTGGTATATTTCTTAAGTTCTTTATCTCAATACCATCATTAGTACTTTTTACATATTCTTCTTCCTTATAAGTTACATTAAATGTACTATCTTCTTCATTATTAGTGCTTAAGTTAACAGTACCTGTAAGTAATAGTGTTATAAAAGTAGCTAATCCTATGGTGACTACTAATAATATAATGATTATTGTGTTTTTCTTCATTCTTATCTATCTCCTATTCTCATATAAAAATATAGCATATTGATTATTATAAATCAATATGCTATATTTTATTTTAGTTATTTTTTTAATATTTAATATGTTATTTTTTATAATTATATTATATATAACTATTAATGATATGCTAACTATATATATTGAAGATATAGTTATGAAACATTTATATTTACATTCCAATATTTTAAAGAATCCACTACTATCAACCATTAAGGGAAATAAAATTATTATCAAAAAAATATATATATCTGTAATTTTATTTAGTATATTGTTCCATTCAATATTTTTCATATAATCACTACTTTCTTGCTCTTTCACATCAAAAAGAAATAATAAAAATTATTATTATTTCTCGCCAGTTAGCTTTGATATATTTGTATATAAATCACTTATTTTATTTTGATAATTAGTGATACTATTATTTTTATTTTCAATATCTGTTTTTAATGATGTTATTTTATCATTTAAACTAGTATTTTCATTATTTATTATATCTATTTCTTCTTTTAATTTAGTATATTTATCAATATCATTATTTAAACTTATATATTCTTCTTTACTATTTAATAATTCTTTATTTAACTTATATTCTTTATAGCTAAAAATAAATGCATTTATAAATGTAGTAAATATTAATATATTAATAACTAAGAATAAATATTTTGTTTTCTTCTTCATTAGTAATATACTGCCTTCTTTCCAAAGTAATTATATCTAGATTCAAAGATACTTCGATTTTGATATTTTATTCTACCATCTATTGGATCTGATATTATTACTTCATTATTATTATAGCCTATTAATACAACAGCATGTTCATGGTATTTCCAAGATATGGCTTCCATAGTAGGTTTATAAATCCATGTTCTAGAGATGTATGGAACTGCTAGTGAATTAGAAGTCCATACTACTACTGGTCTATTATTTTTTACAAGATTTAATACTTCACTAAAAGGATAATTATTTCTAACTGTTACCCCACTTTTATACATATTTGCTACATCAGCAATAGGTTTTTCATATACGCCATAAGAAGAACTATTATAAGGGTTACCAATAAATTCTAATTCAGGATTACCTCCATATATTACTCCATCTTCTTCAAAAGGTACGCTCCCCTTTTTTAAATTATCTATTATATTATTTGGTGTTACGTTTATACCATAATATCTTAATAAAATAGTAAGAGCTACTGACTCACAACCTGTTGGATAATTAGGATACTGATTAATTGTTGGAACACCCTCTATCTTAACAGTGGATTCTCTTATTTTTCTTTGTTTTTCTTCCCATACTAAATCATTATATTTCTTACTTAAGCTATTATATTGAGTTTCTAATGATAATAATTTTTCATTAACAGTATCAAATTCTTTTAATAAGTCTTCTACTTCCTTAGTTTTTATTTCATTATCTTTTTCGATATTATTCATTTCTTCAATTAACTGAGCTACAGTTATGGTATTATTATCAGATTTGTTTAATATTTCTTTTTCAAGTTCTGCTTTTTTTATTTCTAATGAAGATAAATTAATATTATTACTTGTATCTAATACTTCATTATCTGAAAAATATTTATATAATTCTTTATTTTCTTTTTTAATATTGCCAATACTAATACATAGATATATTGTTAAACTTGTAAAAATAAATGCTGGTATTAACCATAAAATATACTTTTTCATTATCTTACCTCAACATTATATAATTTTAAGATATTATTATCTATTTTAAATGTATATATATAATTTGTACTTGAATCATCTGTATACTTAATATTTGCTTGTACTACACTAGCTTTTTTTTCAATATCGATAGAATATATATTTAGATCTATATCTTTATTAGTAGTACTAGATAATGATATATATTTATTTATAATATTTATATTATTATTTAATATAACAAAATCCTTTACTCCAAAATACTTATTTGTTATATCATATATTGTATCTATATCGATATACTCATTGGTTACTTTATCATGATGATGATTATCAGTATATTTGAATGCTTCTAATAAAACTATCTTATCTTGATATTTATCTTTATGAGTATTTATATAATCAATAGCAAAATTAACCATAAATTCATAGTTATTATTTAAATTATCGTAGATAGAAAAATCACTATTATTATATATTAAATAATCAATATCATATATATATTTTTTAATATCTTCCGCTAATTCATTGCTATCTTCTTTATAAAATAATGTGTAATCATACTCTTTATAATCATAAGCATAAGTATTTTTAAATATACTAAAGATTATAAAAACACTAGCTGCTACAATTAAGATAATTGATATTATCTTCTTATTCATACTCTCACTACTTTCTCTAATTTAAGTCTATCATAATAATTATATTTTTACAATATGCATTATGACCAAAAAAA
>CAMVMQ010000049.1 GCA_947168625.1 uncultured Caryophanales bacterium | reverse complement strand
TGCATGTCTTAGGCATGCCGCCAGCGTTCATCCTGAGCCAGGATCAAACTCTCAAATAAAATAAATAATTTATCATAAGTTAAATTTCCTAGCTACTCAAATTGACATTTTGCTTAGTTTTCAAAGAACTTTTCTTTTTTTGCATCTTTTTTTTCAAGTGCATTAATAATATAACAAATATTTAAATTATTGTCAACCATTTTTTTTACTTTTTTATTTTTTTTTAAGCAAAATAAAAACAGTTTAACAATATTAAATATTACATAATAATATATGCACTATTTGTTAAAATGTTTACATTTTTTCAAAGATACAAATGTGAATGCATTTCCGCATCACTTGTACTGTATCATAACACTAATTCTAAACTTTGTAAAGACTTTTTTTTAAAAAAGTTTATTTTTTATGATACTTCTTTAGCAAAAAGGATTTTTCCTCAGTTGCTGTAATGTATAATAACACTAATTATCTATCTTGTAAAGTCTTTTTTCCCAATTTTTTCATTTTTTTGTTAAATTTAAAATAGTACATACCTATTAAAATATATGTACTATTTTTCTAATGAGAAATAATTATTACTTAATCAAAGATAAATTTAACAATGCTGCAAATAAAAGCCAAAGAATATATGGAATAAGTAAATACGATGATAATTTATTTTCTTGATAGAATTTATATATCATAAAACCTACTATTACAATAAGAAGTAATATCCAAAAGAAAGCAAATGTCTCAAAACCTAATGAAAAGAAAATAATCGGCCAAAGTAAATTAACAACAAGATTTAAATAATATATTTTCATAAGGTCCTTATTATCTCTTACCAAATAACTAGATATTCCCATAAGTATATAAAGTATACTCCATACAACAGGAAATATCCAACCAGGAACTACTCCTCCATAATTAGAACTCTCTGAACTTGTAATTAAACCAACAACAGCACCAAGTACTAAGGGTATAGCTATATAAATAGCCAGTTTCTTATAATCAATCCTTTTCATATCTCACCACACTTTAATATATGAAAAAAAGATAACTATTATTCATAATTACCTTTTATCTATTAATAATTTTCTGCTTTAATTTCAAAGTAACTTTGTGGATGATTACATACAGGACATACTTTAGGAGCTTCCTTACCGATAACAATATGTCCACAATTTCTACATTTCCATATTTTATCTCCATCTTTAGAAAATACTAATTCATTTTTAACATTATCTAAAAGCTTTCTATATCTCTCTTCATGCTCTTTTTCAATCTTACCAACTTCATCAAATAGAAAAGCTATTCTATCAAATCCTTCTTCTCTAGCTGTTTCAGCAAATCCCTTATACATATCTGTCCACTCGTAATTCTCGCCTTCAGCAGCAGCTAAAAGATTTTCTGCCGTACTAGGAACTTCTCCTCCATTTAATTCTTTAAACCACATCTTAGCATGCTCTTTTTCATTTTCCGCAGTTTCTAAGAAAATCGCAGCTATTTGCTCATAGCCATCCTTTTTGGCTTTTGAAGCAAAATATGTATATTTATTTCTTGCTTGAGATTCACCAGCAAATGCCGTCATTAAATTTTTTTCAGTCTTACTTCCTTTTAGTTCCATATTACCATTCCTTCCTTACAAGCATTAGTATAGCATATAAACAACAGAATTTCAATTTGTTATTTTGTTTTTTTTCTTAATTGCATAATATTTATTATCATTCCATTATCATCTAATTCTTTCAACGATTTACTCAGTTTTTCGTTACCATTTTTCAAAAAGGAATTAATATAATAACTTCCCGATAATTCATCAAAGGTTTTAACCCTTTTCATAGATCTAGTATTATAAAAACTATTACCATATATTCTGGCAAGTTCTTCATCTAATACATCAAATCCATAATAATTAAATAATCCTACCCTAGCAGTATCTTCTATTTTTATAAAATAGCCTGGACTAGGAGTAACAACGATGTAACCATTAATAACAACATATTTAGATTCATTACAATCTTCTTTCTTAAAGAATTGAATATAAGTAGGATCAATTAAATAATTAACATCCTTTCCATCTACTTTAAAAGTAGCCACTACAAAACTATGCCCCATAACACTACTATAAATAGTATTATTAGTAGAACAAGGATAATTAACAACTTTTATATCATTTAAATAGTAACATATCATACTTTGTGCCAAATCACATTTATATTCAAAATAAGGATGATCTTCATCATATATTTTATTTCTAACATCCCAAATAACATATTCAAGAAAATAAAATAATTCTTCCCTACTTAAACTATCCTTATTTTTAATTTTATCTTCTATTTCTTTTAAATAATCATAATTAACATTTTCTAACTTATTATACATACAACACCTATTATAATAATATCATTAAAAACAACTTATTTCAATAATAAGAATAAAATATATTGGTGATAGAAATGTACAATATTAATGATGCTATCTATATTGCAAACATTTTAGGTATAGAATTTAATAAATTTACACCAGAAGAATTGCTTACAGGAATGAATATTGAAAGAGAGCATGGCATTGCAAATCCAAAAACGAATGTAACTAATGACGATATCATAGCAACCACTAAAATAGCACTAGCCCACTTAAATGAATTTCCCAATTATTATGATAAAGATTATGGATTAAAAAAATTTGAAGAGTTTCTAAAACAAAAAATGAATGAAAAATAAATCATTCATTTTTGTTTACAAGTAAATCAGCTAATTTAGTAACATTACCCGCTCCTATTGTAAGAATAATATCATCTTTATGAACTTTTTCTTCTAAATATTTTTTTATATCGCTATAATCACTAATATATCTTGCATCTTTATTATATTTATTAAGTTCATTAAGAATGTCATTTTCACTGACTCCATATTCATTTTTCTCTCTAGCAGCATATATATCTGTCACAATAATATGATCAAAATCTTTTAAAGACTTAGCAAAATCTTCTTTATGCTTATAAACTCTTGAATAAGTATGAGGTTCAAAAACAACCCAAGACTCATTATATTTTCTTTTCAATATTGCCTTTGAAGTAACCTCAATCTCCGTTGGATGATGTCCATAATCATCATATACCAAAGCACTATTAAATTCACCTTTATATTCCATCCTCCTAGATGCACCCGTATATTTTCTTAAACCATTTTTAATATCATCAAAAGAAATACCATACATATAAGATAAAGAAATAGCTGCAAGTGCATTAGATACATTTTTCTCTCCTGGAACAGAAAGCTCAATACTACCTAGTAACCTATTATCAAAAAAAACATCAAAAATAGCAGAACCATCACTATTATAAGTAATATTTTTAGCCATAAACATTGCTTTATTATTAATTCCATAAGTAATTGTATTAGCCTTAGTATGTTTTTCTAAATTCAAAGAATTATCATCATCATTATTCATTATTAAAAATCCATTACTAGGTAAATGACTAACATACTCATAAAAAGATTTCTTAATATTATCCAGATTCTTAAAATAATCCAAATGATCATTATCAATATTAAGTACAATAGCACTCTTCTGTCTAAATGATAAGAAACTATCACAGTATTCACATGCTTCAATAATTAAACTATTACTCTTACCTACTCGATAATTACCTCCAATATTTTTAAGAATACTACCAACTTGAATCGTTGGATCAATATCCGTCTCTAAGAAGATACATGATACCATTGATGTCGTTGTAGTCTTACCGTGTGTACCCGCTACTCCTATAGTATTAGAAAATAGTTTTGTAATTTCTCCTAAAAACTCTCCCCTTTCCATCATCCTTATATTTCTTCTCTTAGCTTCCATCATTTCCGGATTATCATCTTTTATTGCAGCAGTATAAACAATAAAGTCTATTTTATTATTTATATTTTTACCAGTCTGAGGAACATTAACTTTTATTCCATTAGCTCTAAGCTTTTCAACCACAGTCGATTCTACCCTATCACTACCACTAACATTATATCCCCAAGAATGAAGTATATCAGCAATACCACTCATACTAATACCGCCTATACCCATCATATAGATTTTCTTAGTCTTATCTAAAAAGAATTCATTATTATCTCTGTACTTAAGAATTTCTTCTTTAAATAATTTACCTCTTTCCTCAAAATTAGGAAACTGGTCCCAGCTAGCACAAGCAGGACTAAGTAATATAATATCTCCTTCTACTGAATTAGAATAAGCTTCTTTAACGGCGTCAACAAGATTATCTACCACTATACATTTAATTTCTAAACTATCCATAAACTCTTTAATTCTATTTTTAGTTTCACCATATGTAACGACAAGTTTCGTATTTTTTAAAGGCCCTTTTAATTCATCAAAAGAGTGCCCCCTATCAGTCCCCCCCATAAGGAGTATCGTAGAACTATTAAAACTATTTAAAGCAATTTTAGTAGATTCAGTATTTGTACTTTTAGAATCATTATATACTTCCCTACCATTAATATTACCAACATATTCAAGCCTATGTTCCACTCCACCAAAAGATTTAACAACATCTACAATATCTTTATCATTTACACCATACGCTTTACAAGCAAGAATAGCACACATAATATTCTCATAGTTATGTACACCCTTAAGAATAATATCTCTAACATCAATAAACTTTTTACCATTATAATATATATAATTATCTTTATAGTAACAATCTTCTTCGCTACTCTTAGAAAAGTATTTATTAATTCCAACTATATTTCTAGTTATTCCCATAACCTCATAATTATCATAATTAATAATATTAACATCCTTATCAGTATGATTCATAAATATCTTCTTTTTAGTATTAACATATCTTTCATGACTATCATGAAAATCAGTATGACAATCATAAATATTTGTAATAACCGATACATTAGTCTTAAAATCATACATATCACATAACTGATGATCAGATATTTCCATTACTAAGTAACTATCTTTCTTAATATCTTTAGCATAATGTGATAAAGGTGTTCCAATATTACCTGCTAGTATTACCTTATCGCCAAAGGCTTTCTTCATAATTTCATATATAATACTAGTAGTAGTAGTCTTACCATTAGAACCAGTAACACCAATAATCTTAACAGACTTATCTATATAATGATAAGCAACTTCTACTTCATTAACAACCGGAATTCCAAGTTCTTTAGCCTTAACTACAGCGTTATGATCATACTTAATACCAGGATTCTTAATCATCAAATCAAAACTACCATCAATATAATCTTCTGGCTTATCAAGTATTTTAAAAGTAACACCTAAGTCCTCTAATTCTTTAACCTGTTCTTCATTCTGCTCTTTCATATCCGTTATAAAAATATTATTATCACTTGCAAGTAATTTAGCTACTTCATAACCACTCTTAGCCATACCAAGTATAAAGATTTTCTTATTCTTATACACAAACATCCCACACTTTCTATCTAATAAAATAATACTACACAGAATAAAAAAAATCAATAAAAAAGACTAACCAAAATAGCTAATCCTCAATAACATAACTCTTATATACAACTTTATATCCCAAATCTTCAAATATAGGTTCTAACAAATCATTGATAACATATACAACATTATTATAGTTTTTATTCTTAAAGAATTCTTCTAATCTATTAATAATATCCACATCTTGAATATTTTGTCTAAGTAAATTACATAAACAATTATTACCTGATGTATAATACTTAATATTCATCATATCAATTTCTGCATATTCATCTTTTACATTTACATTATCAATAATATCACCAGTTAAAGACACATATTCATCCTTACATCTATACTTTTTACCTAAAATATCACTATAATACTTATCATAAATATTAATAATTAAATGACTATTAACTACCAAACTTTTACTTAAGTAATTAATACATTCATAAAACTTATCACTAGATAATTTACTATTAATATATTTAATAGCAATCCTATCTTCGTCTATTACCATTTCAAAAGCCAAATAGAATGTATTTTCTTCTTTAATACCAAAAACCTCTAATCTATTGACATTATTTTCTAGGTAAGCATCTTCTATATTTAAATCTCCTAAAAAGTCCCTAATATTCTCTTTATTCAACTTCTCAATTTTCATATAATTCTCCTCATGTAAGTATTATACACTATATTGAGTAATATTTCAAATAAATAAAAAGTCATAACCTAAGTTATGACTAAAATACTCCAAGTAAAGACAAAATAATAAGTATAATAGTACCAGGTACACCTAGTATTCCTACTACTAAACAAGTAATAATATTAATTGGTATAGATACTAATCCAGTTAAATTAATAAGCCACAATGCTACCATACCAATCAAAGCATTAATAGCAATACCAATTACTTTCTTCAAATCTAAATGCAAAATAAATTTAGCAGCAAGTATCACTAGTAAAGCAATTCCAGCAATCTTTAAATACTCTAACATTTTCCTATACTCCTCTCTATTAATATT
>CAMVMQ010000048.1 GCA_947168625.1 uncultured Caryophanales bacterium | reverse complement strand
TATAGTTAATATTTTTACATTCTTCACACATCAAAGAAACTAAACCTCTATTTTCATTTTTCTTTGCCATTATTATTCCTCCTCTTCCTCACGTCTTTATAATTATATCATATTTTTTATTATTTACAACTATTTTTTCAATATTTTAGCCTATTTTGCCCTTTTACTAAGTGCATCTTTTGCTGCTTCCTGTTCAGAAGATTTCTTGCTGCTTCCTGTTCCTTTGCCCATTATAATACCATCTACTTTAACAATAGAAGTAAAAGTTTTATTATGTGATGGCCCACTTTCTTCAATTATTTCATATATTACAGACTTTTTTTCAGTTTGTACTAATTCTTGTAATGTTGATTTATAATCATGTAGAAAATCTACTTCTTTTTCAATATATGGAACTATAATATTAAGGATAAACTCTTTAACAAAATCAAATCCTCTATCTAAGTATATAGCGGCTGTAAAAGCTTCAAAAACATCTGCCATAATAGTTTCATTTATTTCTTCACCACTACCGACTTTAATATCGGCATCTAATCCTAGTGCTTTTGTATAGGTAGCGCAGGCTTCTTCGCAAACATAAGAAGCACGCATTCTGGTCATTACGCCTTCTTCTAAATGCTTTTCTTTATATAAATATTCACTAATAATAACTTCTAATACAGCATCACCTAGAAACTCTAATCTTTCATAATCAGGATAACTAGGATTTTCATTAGTAAATGATGAATGAGTAACTGCGGCTGTATATAAATTCATATTAGTAGGATTAATATCTAGTTTCTTAAACACCTTCATTATCTCTTCCTCCTTGCTTCTAAATAATTAATATTCTTTCCTTTATTTACAAACTTATCTTCATATTCAGTAGTAATAATACCCTCTTTATCTTTATGTAAATCTCTCGTAACATTAGATAAGATATATCCATGTTCCATTAAAGTATCCATGGAATACTCAAATAATGAATCATTATCAGTCTTCATAATAATTACTTCTTCATCCTTAAATATATTATCATATCTATCTAAGAATCTGGGTGAAGTAAGTCTTCTTTTGGCATGTCTTTCTTTTGGCCAAGGGTCAGAAAAGTTTAAATATATTAAATTAACTTCCTTATCAAAGATATTCTCAATTAGACGAGCATCCATTCTAATTAGATATAAATTATTTAGTTCTAACTCATTAGTTCTTTCAATTGCTCTTAATATTACTGAATCATACATTTCAATTCCAATATAATTAATATTAGGATTATTTAGTGCATGTTCAGTAATAAACTTCCCCTTACCCATACCTATTTCAATATAGATAGGATTATTATTTTTAAATAACTTATTCCAAGCGCCTTTATAAATATTTGGATTATCAATATAATATTTTCCGAGTTTTATTTTGTCACTGGCTCCTTTAATATTCTTAAGTCTCATAATTAGTCTCCTTTAACTTATGCGGTAGTGACCCACTACTTTACCATAATATTCTAATATATCTTCTTCATATCGTACTTGATAATGGTTGGCATGATGAATTATAAAGGGAATACCCTTCTTATTTCTGATATCTGATACTATACCAATATGTTTATTAAATATAACGATATCTCCTCCTTGCCAAGAGGCTATATCATGAATATCAGTAGTTAACATTATTGCATTTCTTTTAAAAAATACCTTTAAGTTCTGAACTCTTCGAAAATCAATATTAATATCGGCTTTTTCTATATTATATTCATCCTTATTATTAAGGATATCATTATTAACTAAATTCATTAAATCATATCCAGAATTTAATAATGCATTAACTACTACATCAGTGCATACTCCATATTCATCATCAGAATATCCATTACTGTAATACTTACTTTTATATTTGGGTTTACTACTAACATACTTTTTTGCATTTTCTAAAATATCACTTTGATCATCAATACCATCACCATCTTTATCAGTAGTACTTTTATAAGTATCAATATCAAAATCACTATTATAATATTTTTTATGAGGAATAATATTAAATACATAAAGGAGTACCACTAATAATATAATCGATAATGAAATAACTGCTAGTAATATTCTTTTAATCATCTAATTTCTTCCTTTTCTTAAAGTATTATAACATATAAATAACATTATAACAAATATAAAATCTTTACATATACTATAACATAAGAAGGTGGATATATGAAAGAAAGAGATATGATGTATGGGGGTTATTATAATGGAGTCCCTGGAAATAGTTCTTTTGCTAATTATGGTTATCAGGGCCCTCCAGGTAGTCTTTTGCAAATGCAAAATCCTTATATGAATAGTAGTAACTATAATAGTGGTTATAATAATAGTTATATAGAGAATAATCCCTTTAATGATATAAATAATAGACTAAATGAATTAGAAACTAGAGTAAATAATTTGGAAAATAAAATAAATAGATATAGTAATTCTAAAGAAGATGATGACTCTATTTATATGCTATAAAAGATAGCAATTGTTACTTGCTATCTTGTTTTTTATATTGATTAATATATTATAATTTTTAAAAAAAGAAAATATTTAACTATTTTCTTCAATATATTTATATCCATCAGTATTAAAGATAGTCTTACTATAAGATATCTTATTCTGAATAATATTATTTATATAATTAATATATTCCTTACCATTAGTTCCTGTAAAAGTATTATCAATACTATTATATTTACCATTATTTGTAATCCAAGAACGATTATTTAGTATAACTAATCCAGGACTATCCGATAGTAAATCAGTACCCGCAAACAACCTTGAATCATATGGGATATTAAATAAATTATAGATAGTAGGAAGAACATCTATTGGCATACCTACTTTATCAATTTTAGTCGCGGGCATTTTACTATTCCAAAGTATTAATGAATTGTGATTAATTTCAAATAATGAATCTCTCTTATAACTAGATAGTTCATTTATCTCATCTATATCTAATCCATAAGGATAATGATCCGCTAGTAAGATAATGACGGTATCATCTAGTTTCTTTTTTTCTTCTAATTTATTTATTAATAGTTCTAAAGCTTTATCTAATTCTATCATTGAAGAAGTGTATGCCATAGCTTTTTCGCTTAAAGGTAAATTTTCTACTAATGATTTATTTTTACTGGCAATATAATTGTCATTAAAAGTATACTCTAAGTGTCCTGATACAGTCATATAATAAGTCATAAATGGTTTATCACTATCTATATAATCTTTAATACTTTCATCAATCATCTCAATATCACTTTCGGGCCAAACATCACAGTTTATATTTAGTCCCATCTCACAAGCTTTAAAGTTATCAAAACCAAGTGATTTTAAATACTTATTTCGATTTTGAAAATATCCTGAATGATTATGAAAAGCATAGGTGTTATAACCATTTTCTTTAAACTTAGTGGCTATTCCATATGGAAATGTATTAGTACCATCCTCCCATATACTTAGGATAGATGAATCAGGATATAATCCAGTAAGGGATTGAAACTCCCCTCCTATTGTACTTAAATAATATGGTACATAAAAGTTATCAAAGACAAAGCCACTATGTATAAGTTTATATAATGTTGGAGTTATATCTTTATTAACTCCTATTTCACTATAACTTTCCGCTACTACAAAGATAAGATTCTTGTTTTTAAAATATCCAGTATATTCGTTCTTCTTACTTGGAGTAGTGTTTTCTACATACTCTTTAATAACTGTAGGAGTATTTTCTTTTAACGATATATTTAAAATATTATCTTCATAAGTTGAATTACTTTTATTAATCTCTTTATTCACTTTAACAATTTTATCATTAAAGCCAAAGATGCTGCGATATACATCTAAAGTACCACTAGATAATACACCAAGTTTTTGAATAGCAAGATTAGGATTATTAACATTATAGTATAAATCATATACTCCTAATGTTTCGTTCTTCTTAGTATTTAAATACATTAAATAGCAACCTAAACTTAAAGGTATTAATACTAAATAGATAAGTAAATTATTCTTTATTTTCTTAGTATTAAAGTCAAATTTTTTATTAAAAAGAATAAAAACAAGAAGTGGTATAAAGAATAGTATAATTCCATATAGATTTTGAAAAATGACAAAAAATACTTCTTTCATAAAGGAAGTTACTTGCTCCGCTATTGTAAACATTGAAAAAGAAAAGAAAGTATCCATAAAATTTTTTATTACGAACTGTCCTGCAAACCAAGTAGATATCAAGAAATAAATGATATAATTAATAATTCGATTTGCTTTTTCATTAAATAAACTAGTAAATAAAGTTATTATAAAAGATATAAATAAAATATAGATAAAAGAACTTATTAATGTTTCTTTCTTTAGATTATTAAGAAACATTAAAGCAAAAAGAAGTTCATCATAGATGAGAAAAAGAATATTAATTAAATTATTCTTTAGTATTTTTTTCATAATATCACTCTCTTTATTTTATTTGTTACTTTTATAATTATGATAAAATTCTTCTTTTAATTCTAAGAATTTATCTTCTTTAATTGCTTTTCTTATATCTTCCATAATTCTAATTAGGAATCTTAGATTATGGATAGAAAGTAATCTTTGCCCTAGAGTTTCATCTGCTACTAAAAGATGTCTTATATACGCCTTAGTATAATTTTTGCAACATTTGCAATCACAATTCTCATCTACGGGAGTGAAGTCTTCTTTGTATTTGGCATTTCTTAAATTTATTTTTCCATACTTAGTAAAGGCATGGCCATGTCTGGCAAGACGAGTTGGAAGTACACAATCAAACATGTCTACTCCTCTTTCTACTCCTTCAAATAAATCAGTTGGCTCTCCTACTCCCATTAAATATCTTGGTTTATCTTCTGGCAAATATTTAATAGCATACTCAATCATTTTCATCATTGTTGGTTTATCTTCTCCTACTGAAGTACCACCAATTGAATAACCATCAAAACCAAGTTTAACCGTTTCTTCTGCAGACCACTTTCTTAGGTCTTCAAATTCTCCGCCTTGTACGATACCAAACAAGCTTTGTCTTTCATTATTAAATACATTTTTCCCCCTAATAGCCCATCTTAGAGTTCTCTCTACAGAATTATTCATATATTCATGAGTTACAGGATAAGGGGGGCATTCATCAAAACTCATGGCAATATCACTATCTAATTTATTTTGAATTTCAATGCTCTTTTCTGGTGTTAGGAATAATCTTTCACCATTAATGTGACTTTTAAATACTACTCCCTCTTCACTAATATCTTTAGGTTTAGCTAAACTGAATACTTGGAAACCACCGCAATCTGTAAGTATTGGTCCATCATAATTCATAAATTTATGAAGTCCTCCTGCTTTTGCTACTGTGTCTTCTCCTGGTCTTAGCCATAAATGATATGTATTGGATAGTATTATCCCAGACCCTATCTCTTTTATTTCATCTACATCTAAAGTTTTAACAGTAGCTTGCGTTCCTACTGGCATAAACATTGGTGTATCAAACGTGCCATAGTTAGTTTCTAAAGTACCTAATCTAGCCTTGGTATTCTTTTCATTATGTAATAAGTTATATTTAATTTTCATCTTTCAAACCTCCGAGCTATATATATTTTAACAAATAAAGAAAAAAGTGGCAATAATTAATTACCACTTTACATTATATTTCCTTTATTTCTATTGCATCAATTATACTACCATTTCCTGCATAACCTTTTTTCCTATCATTTATATTATAGTCTTTTCCATATACCCATGGAAGCCAATAATTTTTATTTTTATTATGAACTCTATATTTAACACTGCCTGATACTGCTACATCAGTTATTGCTCTTCCTAAAATTCCAGCATAGTCACTTCTTCCTGTTACTTCAGGAAGCCATCTATTATTTACTTTAACGCAATACTTTAATTTATCTATATAAAGTCCATCCATGGTAACACCAAATACACCTGCATAATCATTTTCATCAAAAGATACATTAGGATACCATTTTCTATTTAGGCCATGACTTTGATATAAATAATTACTCTTACCAGTATACTTTTCCACTTCTTCTTTAGTTATATGAAAGTAACTGTATGGATCAGTCCAATATGAAGAATTTCCTCTAGTTTCATCACCATAATAAGTACCATTTGTACGAACATCTAAATGAGTATGGCTATAATTAATATAAGCTATTCCAGTAAATCCTAAATCATAAGCTACGCAACATATAATTTTACTAGGTATTACTTTGCCATCTATATCATAATAGATGCAGTCTACTGCTAGTCCTTCACTATGTCTACCTAAGAATCCATTTTGTTTTTTGTCATAATATGGACATCTATAACCAGAGGAAATTATACATTTACTTGCATGAACTTTCGAAAATAATTCTTCTAATTTTCTTACAAGTTTAGTAGAGACTTTTATTTCTTTGCAATGAGGACATTTAAACTCACTAGAATTAAAATGAGCACTTATTTGCTTATTTGGAAGGTATGTTATTACTGACATTATTCACCTCCAA
>CAMVMQ010000047.1 GCA_947168625.1 uncultured Caryophanales bacterium | reverse complement strand
TTTATACGAAGTAACTAATTGTCTAATTAATAGTTTAATATTATATTTTTCATTATATACTTTTATACTAGCGGTATCAACTCTAGATACATCTAATATCTCATTAGTCATTGTAGTAAACTTAGATGTACTACCTTTTATATCTCTAGCTTTATCATTAATAAATTCTACATCTATTTTTTTATTACTTGGCATGACTCAAGCTGAACTTGGATTTGTCTTTGGAGTATCAGATACAGCTGTTAGATCATGGGAGACTGCTCACGATTCAATGCCTTTACCTAAACTTATTAAGTTTTGTGATATGTATGATTTTTTATTAGATTTTATTTGTGGTCTAGATAGAAGAAATAATAAATATGGCAGTTTTAAAACTGATAAAGTTATGATTGGAAAAAGGTTAAAAGAATTAAGAAAAAGTCTTAAATTATCTCAACAACAGTTAGCAGATGACTGTAAAATTTCTCAAACTACTTATAGTGGTTATGAAACTGGTCATTATTTAATTACTACAACTAATCTTTATTATATTTGTAAGACTTACAATATTTCAATGGACTATATTATTGGAAGAACTGATAAAAAGAAACTAAAATAAAATTTTAAAAGAGAAGTTATGCCTATTAACTTCTCTATTTTTTATTATGTTTGACCGCAATGGTCAAACATAATAAGAAAAACACCATTTCTGGTGTTTAGTCTATTGAGTCAATTTTAGATATATAATTTTGCTGAATACCTTATTATATAGGGTTCTTCGCTTAAGGATACCTGCCCTCTTCTGATGGTAGTATACACTTTTTTTAAGGGGTTACTAGACCTCTCGCAATTGCAATACTTTTAATTGCTTGGTTAAGAGCTCCTGCTCCAATTGCCTGCATCTCAACAATTCCTTTTTCGCGAAAAGTATTAGCAAGTGCTCCTGCTACACTATTAGGGTTAGACTTCGATGAAACTTTAATTGTTTCTATATTCATTTTATCATTCCTTTCTTTCACAATAAATAATATGTGTAAAGAAAAGAAATATTAAAAATAGTGAATTATTTTTCACTATTTTGATGTTTCTTATAAATAATAAATATAACTAATAATAAAATAACAAATATAACTGTTCCAACTATTTGAAAATAATTAATACTTCCATTATTATTTGCATTATTTTTTTTCAAATCCTTAGATACAATCATTTCAATAGAATTATTATTTTTACTACCCTCAGCTAATTTCCACTTATAAATATTACCATCTACCTCGTCAGCATTATTGTTTATAACATAGTTATCAGTAGTTACATTAACATTTATCTCATCAGCATATTGGCAATAAAAATTTCCTCCCAATTTAATAATATACGTTTTTTCTGTCTCTTCAACAAAATGCTTTTCAAAACAATAATCAATAACTCTAGACGACTTGTAATTACCATGATAATCATATTTAGCAGTAAAAAATACTTTACCATCTTCTTCACTTATATTTTTGTTATATAATTCATCAGAATCAATAAGAGCATTTTGATCACTATAAAGACTATAGTATATATTAAGATCTGTGTTTTCTCCAAGTTCTGAATCAAATTCATTCTTAGAGATATTACCATTTATATTTTCATGAATAAAATCATCATTAATCTCTAAATCATAATTAACACTACACCCAGTCATTAATAACAGAATTGCTAAAGAAATTATAATTTTTTTCACAATATCACCTCTCATTTATTTCCATATAGATGTAGCATTAAACCAATAAAGTCTAGATTCATTATGCTTTCTAGCATTCTCCATTGTTGCATCATAAAGTTCACTAAGTTTCTTGTAGCGAGTTTTTTCAAAACCTCTATAAGAATCACCAACAATAATAGTACCATCATCTCTTATTCCTAGAACAGAAATATAGTGTCCTGGCATATTAATAATAAATTTTCTTCCACTTTTTAACAATGGCATTAATTCGTCAGCAGCACTTCTACTAGTAATTGCCCCATGCTTTTGAGAATGAAGTTTATAATAATTAGCTACTCTTACAAAATCATCTGGATGAGCAGTGCCATATCCACCGCCACCAAGACTTCTTACTAAAGCATATACGTCTTTAGGTGTAAGAGTAGGATCAATCAAATACCTCAAAACCATCGTAAGAGAACAAAAACCACATCCTGCATTTCCGATTGTCCTTTGACCATATTGATTTCTTCCGATCAGATTTACACCAGACCAACGTTGGTCATCTTGTCTTATATTTTCAATTTCGGCTTTATTACCTGTCCCATCACTATTACCAAAAGAACTACCATGACCACCAAAAGTACTACCATCAGTAGTGTGAGTACTACTTGAACCACCAGCGTTATTTGCTACAATATTTTCAGCATCTTCTTCCTCCTGAAGTAATTTATCAAAATGTTCAAAGTTACCCTTATAATTTCTAACATTATGTATACAAGTAATATAATCTTCACCTACCGAAAGCTTTAATGTATCTAATGTCTTCATAAAAATATGAATACCCCAAGGAAGAGCAAAAATAATAACAGCATACATAATGCGTTTAGGGATATAATTAACTATTTTTGCTTGAGCACTAGTATCTCCTGATACAATGGCCTTTGAAAAATCAATAATAATCATTACTACTAAAGCAACTGGAATAATTGTAAAAACAATATCCTTTATAATTAAACCAAAGTATAAAACTCTTAATACATCTGGATTTTCACAAGTATTTAATAAAAAATACATACCTATCACCTAATAAAAGTATAAAATAAATATTCATTTTTTTCAAGTAAAAAGGAGAAACCTTTTACAATTTCTCCACATGAATTAAACCATCATATACTTCTTCTAAAGCTCTTCCTATATTTTTCTCACTTTTATACTCATTCAAAGGCTTTTGATAATAACCAGTCTTAGTCATCTGCTTACTTCTATCGGATACGATATAGACTAGAGCATATTTAGAATCAATAATATTAAGAATTTTATCAATAGATGGATAAATCATTGTATCACACTCCCTTATGATATAAGAATATACTAAATTAAAAAAATAAACAATATAGTTTACATTAATTTTACAAAAAAAGAGTAACTAATTAAATAGTTACTCTTTAGTTACTTCTAATTCGAAGCCTACATCGTATTCATTAATACTTACTCTATCTTTAATATCATCTTTATCATATACATTAATAGTTAATGTCTCCTCCTTAATAATATCAATATAATCCTTAATTCTCTCTTTATATTCCAAAGGAGCATCAATATATATATTAATACGATCAGTAATATTAAAATCTAAATTCTTTCTTAATTGTTGAACTTTAGAAATAGTTTCTCTAGCAAGTCCTTCATTTAGAAGATCATCAGTTAAATTTGTATTTAATATTACAAATTTATTACCATCCATACCAGAAGCAAATCCCTCTTTTGAAGATATTCTAATATCAATCATATCTTTAGTTATATCATATTCATTATCCAAAATAGTCATCTTTATACTCTTACCATCTTCTAGTAAAGAAATATCATCATTAGTTAGATTCATTAATTTATCTTGAAATTCCTTAATATTCTTACCAAATATCTTACCAACTTCTCTAAAATTAGGCTTAACAGTAAAGTTCATATATGTCGACAAATCACTAACATAATTAACTTCTTTAACATTAAGTTCCTCTTTAATCAAATCATTTAAGTCATGAATAATATTTTCATCCTTTTTATCTAGTAAAATTTCACTAAGTGGCTGTCTTACCTTAATTTTTTCCTCTTCACGAACATTTCTTCCGATACTAATTAAGTCTCTTACTAAGTCCATCTTCTCCTCTATCTTGCTATTAATTAAATTATCATTACATACAGGAAAATCACATAAATGAACAGAATCTTTACCAGTAAGTTTAGTATATATCTCTTCAGCAGTAAAGCTAGCTATCGGAGCAATTAATCTAGATAGTCCTTCAAGTACTTCATAAGTAGTAATATATACAGCCTTTTTAGATATTGTCATTTCACTTCCCCAAAATCTACTTCTAGTTCTCCTAATATACCAATTTGATAAATCCTCAGAAGTAAACTCGGTAATTAATTTTACCACCTTATTTAAATCATATTCTTCATAGCCAGAAGTAACATTTTTAACTAAATTATTATATTTAGATAGAAGCCACTTATCTATTTCTTCTCTATCAGCATATTCTACTTTACAAGTATTAATATCTTCTATCTTATCAGCATTACCATAAATAGCAAAGAAATTGTAAGTATTTTTAAGAGGATTAAAAAACTTACTATGAACTTCTTTTAAACCATCTTCATCAAACTTTATTGGTGTCCAAGTAGGAGATACATATGGTAAATACCATCTCACTGTATCAGCTCCATATTCTCTCATAACACTAAATGGTTCAATAGCATTTCCCCTTGATTTATGCATCTTTTGTCCATTCTTATCAAGTAGTAATTCATTTACTAAAACTCTCTTATATGGAGCCTTACCAGTTACAAATACTCCCAATACAAGAAGAGAATAAAACCATCCCCTAGTTTGATCAATTCCCTCAGCAATAAAATCAGCTGGATATTGACTTTCCCAAAGCTTTGTATTTTCAAATGGATAATGATATTGAGCAAAAGGCATAGCTCCCGAATCAAACCAACAGTCAATTACATCTGACGTTCTAGTCATTACTCTACCACATTTAGGACATTTAATATGTACATCATCAACATAAGGTCTATGCAAATCAATTGAAATATCAATATCTTCAATAGCCTTTTCAACTAATTCCTCTCTTGACCCAATCATCTCTTGGTGACCACACTCACAAATCCATAAAGGAAGTGGCGTTCCCCAATATCTCTTACGACTAATTGCCCAATCATTTAAATTTTCTAACCAATTGCCAAATCTTTTCTCTCCGACAAAAGATGGATACCACTCAACCTTATTATTTTCTTCGATTAATTTATCCTTTAACTTAGTAACTTCTAAATAATAGCTTGGCTTAGCATAATATAGAAGAGGTGTATGACATCTCCAACAATGAGGATAATTATGGTTCATTTTCTGTTTCTTAAATAACTTATCATTTTCTTTTAGATATTTAATTACTTCCAAATCAGCATCAAATACATACATTCCTTTCCATAGTCCTTCAGTATAACAGCCATCCTCTCCCACTGGATTTAAATATGGAAGATTATATTTCTTCCCAACATTATAGTCATCTTGTCCAAAAGCAGGAGCAATATGAACAATACCAGTTCCATCTTCCATTGTAACATAAGTATCACACGTTACAAAGAAACCTTTCTTATCTACCTTAAGACTAGGTATTAATTGTTCGTATTCAATATATTCTAAATCTTTACCTTTATATTCCTCACAAACAGTATAGTCTTCTCCTAAAACATTAGAAACTAAAGCTTTAGCCAAAATAAACTTATACCCCTTGCTTTCAACTTTAACATAATCTTCATCAGGATTAACACATAATGCTACATTAGATATCAAAGTCCAAGGAGTAGTAGTCCATACTAAGAAATATTCATCTTTATCCTTAACTTTAAAAGGAACAATTACTGTTTCTACTGTAATTTCCTCATATCCTTGAGCAACTTCATGGCTAGATAAACCTGTCCCACATCTTGTACAAAATGGAAGTATCTTATGTCCTTCATAAAATAACCCTTCATCAAAGAATTTTTTTAATATCCACCATTCAGTCTCAATATAATTATTATCATAAGTAATATATCTATTCTTTAAGTCAATAAACTGCCCCATCTCATTAGTAAGATTAGAAAAAGCTTCTTCATTTTTCCAAACAGCTTCTCTACATTTTTGATTAAACTCTTTAATACCATACTTTTCAATATCATTTTTATCAGTAAAGCCAAGTTCTTTTTCTACCTGTACCTCAACTGGTAATCCATGAGTATCCCAACCAACTTTTCTAAGTACTCTATATCCCTTCATTGTCTTATACTTACAGAAAGCATCCTTAATAAACTTACCAACCATGTGATGTAGTCCTGGCATCCCATTAGCCGTAGCAGGTCCATCATAAAAAACAAAATCTTCTTTATCTTCCCTATTATTAATTGTTTTATTCAAAATATCTTCTTTCTGCCATTTTTCAAGTATACTCTTTTCAACAACACTTACCTTTTCTTTTGATAATTCTTCAAATTTTTTCATATTTTCCTCCTCTAAATAAAAAGCACTTATACTTATAGGGACGAAATCACCGTGGTACCACCCTACTTCGCATAAGCGCACTTATTTTTGATAACGGGGTATTCCCCGACTTTTCCTAAATTATTTTCAGAAAAACACATCAAGAGTGATCTATATATTACCTCTTTATCCATTTCCACCAACCATAGACTCTCTATAAATTTGATAATATATCGTCTCTTTCCTTTGCTTTAAATACAAAAATATTATATGTCATTTTTATATTCTTGTCAATTACTTCTTACACAAACTATATAAGACTT
>CAMVMQ010000046.1 GCA_947168625.1 uncultured Caryophanales bacterium | reverse complement strand
ATTACTGCAAAGACATTGATTCCCATATTTATTTTATCAAAGACAAAGTCTTTTAAAGTACCATAATAGTTGTTATTATATTTAGCATATTCTAAGAATTTATTATTTTTAATATAATCTTCAAAAGTATCAGTATCTCTATAGAAGTAATCCACCCCTTCTACCTCACCATTTCTCATTTTTCTCGTGGTCATAGAAACAGATAATATACCATAACCTTCTTTTACTAATTCATCTACTAGAGTATCTTTACCTACTCCAGATGGTCCTGATACTACTATAAATACACCTTTATTCATAATTATTCTCCTATTCTAGTATTTTAATATTATTAACAATTACCTGATATTTATCATATCTTTTTTCTACTCTACCAAGTATTTCTATAATATTACCTTCTTTAATATTATTAAACCTTTTATAAGTACTAGGAAATACCGTTAAATCAATATCTCCATATTCATCATTACCTTTAACAAAAGCCATAACATCATTATTTTTCGTCGTAGTTTCTCTAATCTTACCAATCATAACTACTAGTTTAATATTCTTATCAAAATAATTATTAATGTTCATTGAAGTAACTATATAACCTTCTCTATATTTACTAATAGGATGTTCTGTTAAATAAAAGCCCATTGTCTTAAGTTCTAAATTAATAAGTTCATTCTTATCATATTCTGGATATTCTTCAATAACAGGCTTTTCTATTTCTATAAGAGACATATCACTAGCTATTTCTGCATAATTAAGTACGCTATCTAAGCTTTCATTTAAAGATCTCTTATTATAACCAAAAGGAAAAGCACCAGCATTAATTAAATTAGTAAGTACTCTTTTATTAACACCACTTTTATTCATTCTAACAACAAAGTCACAAAAATCTGTAAATAATCCTTTTTCTCTTTCTCTAATAATATCATTAGATATCGATGTACCAACACTACTTATAATGGATATTGGGCATCTTATATTACCACTTTCATCGACATAATATAAACTTCTACTATCATTAACTGATGGACTTAAAATCTTAATACCAGCTTTTCTAGCTCTATTTAAATAAGTATTAGTTTTATACTCGTTACCAATAGCATTACTAAGTAGTCCACATACAAAGTATTTTAGGAAGTATGCCTTAATAAAGGCCATCTTATAAGCTATAATAGCATAAGCAACAGAATGTGATTTATTAAAACCATAATTAGCAAATTTAAGAATCATATCATATACCTTTATAGCTATCTCTTCTGGATATCCATTTTTAATTGACCCCTCTATAAACTTAGGCTTTTCTTTTAGTAATATCTCTTCTTTCTTCTTAGACATAGCTCTTCGGAGCACATCGGCTTCCCCAAAAGAATAACCAGCCATCTTTCTAACAATTTGCATAATCTGTTCCTGATAGACAATAACACCATAAGTAGGAGAGAGTATTTCTTCTAAATCAGGATGAATATAATCAATCTTTTCTTTACCTTCTCTTCTTCTTATAAAAGTATCAATATTATCCATTGGTCCTGGTCTATATAAAGCAAGAGCAAGAGATATATCATCAAAAGATTTAACCTTTAACTTCTCTAAGAATCTCTTCATACCAGGAGATTCAAACTGAAATATACCATCAGTATCCACATTATAAAAGACCTCTATTGCCTTCTTATCATTCATTGGTATTTTATCAAAACTAATGTTAATCTTCTCATTCTTCTTTATTTCATCTATAACATTACTAATAAGAGTAAGATTATCTAGTCCTAAAAAGTCCATCTTAAGTAGTCCAAGTGGCTCTAAATAATCTTTCGAAAAAGCTGTAGTATATATACCTAACTGATTTTTATATAAAGGAATAACATTATCAATATCCGTATTACTCATAACAACACCCGCAGCATGCACGGATATATGTCTAGGAAGACCTTCTAACTTTAAAGCAATCTTAAATAGTCTCTTGTATTCTTCTTTAGAATTAATTAAGTTATAAAATCTTGAGTCTTTTACATAAGAGCTTTTTAAATCTTTTGTAATAATACCTTTAGCAATATCATCGATAATAGGCTGACTAATATTAAAGACTCTTCCTAAATCTCTAATAACTTGTTTAGCACCAAGAGTATTAAAAGTAATAATACCCGCTACTTTTTTATCTCCATATTTATTTGTAACATAATCTATTACTTCGTTTCTTTTTATACTATCAAAGTCAACATCAATATCGGGCATAGTAACCCTTTCCGGATTTAAAAATCTTTCAAATAATAAATCATATTTAATAGGATCAACATCCGTAATACCTATCGAATAACTAACCAAACTACCAGCAGCACTACCTCTTCCAGGGCCTACTAGTATATTATTAAATTTAGCATATTTAACATAATCCCATACAACTAAAAAGTAATCACAAAACCCCATCTTTTTAATAACATCAAGTTCATACTTAAGCCTATCGGAATACTCTTTCGTAACACTACCATTAAGCCTTTTATTTAATCCCTTATTACATAAATTAGTTAAGTATTCATAAGAATCAATATCTTTATCATAGATAGGAAGAAGTCCTTCTTTGTAATCTAAGGTAACATTACAAACTTCACTTATATATTTCATGTTCTGTAAAGTATCATTATCAACTACACTTTCATATTCTTCTTTACTAAGTAAATGTTTACCAATACGCGTACCTAGTTCTACCTCTCCTAGTCTCTTATCATCTCTAATCATATATAAATAATCTAGATATTTATAGTCTTCTTTATCTATATAAGAGACATCATTTATAAATACTTTTCTTTTAGTAGTATCAATTGTTTCTCTCTCTTCTAGAGTACTATAACCTATAAAACTATCATCAAATATATTAAATATTTCTTCATTAAACCTACTATTAGGCATAATCAAAATAATATCCTCTTTATATGTATTTAAATCATTAATATCAATATCTCTTTCTGATACTATCGTCGATATTTTAATTAAATTCTTATAACCATTATTATTCTTAGCAAGTAAGATATATCTGGTATTAATACTTTCTACTTCCATACCAATAATCGGTTTAATACCTTTCTTCTTACAAGATAAATAAAATTCATAGACACCAAACATATTATTGGAGTCAGTTATAGCTAAAGAAAAATAGCCTAGCTCCTTAGCTTTATCCGTCAAAATATCAATCTTATTTAAACTACTTAAAATAGAATAACTAGATTTAACTTCTAAAGCAGTAAGCATAGGCTATCCCTCCTTGTCAATCATAAATTAAAAATTAGTATCTTAATGAAAAGAATGCAATTATAGCACCGGCAATAGCCACAATGGATGCAAGTGTAATAACAGAAGCAAATCCATTCGAACCACGGCCAACATTGGGATTACCAGTAATAAATTGTCTTGTTTTTGACATTTTACCAGAATGTGGTTTGTTAGCCAAAACATAAGAATTAGGTATATTTACATCCATATTATCATCTTCAATATACATGCAAGCATTACCATTACCATTTACATCATTAAGTTTAGCTTTAATTATTTTGTTCTCCATTTTTATTCCTCACTTTCTTCTATTTTCTGCAATCATTTCAATATAATCAGTTAAGTATTTAATTCTTTCAATAATTCTTCTTGCCTTAACCTTTCCTTCACTATCATTACCTATTAGATGATTTTCCAATTCACTTATTGTTAAATTAGAAGTAAAGAATGTTGGTAATTTTTCTTGCATACGATATTGAAGAATTGTACCTAGTACCTCATCACGATTCCAGTTCGTAACAGTTTCTGCCCCGATATCATCAAGAAGAAGTAAATCAGCTTTTTTAACTTTATCAAATATTACTTTATAGTCATCTGCAAAGCTTTCTTTCAACCTTCTTAAAAATTCTGGGTAGTAGACTGATGCTACCTTTTTACCCCCTTTAGCAAGCTCATTAAAGGCCGCTGTCACTACATATGTTTTACCACATCCAAAGTTTCCTGTCAAGTATAACCCCTTTTTTTCCTCTCTTGTACCCTCTTTTTTTATAAATGTAGTAAGCCATTTTATAGCTTCTAATCTCTTTTTATCGTCAGTATAAATATCTTTCATAGAGGCATTCATTATCTCTCTTGGCATATCAAAAGAAATAATATTATCTTTATAAGCATTATCCTTATCTAATTTCTTCTTATACTTGCAAGGTACATATTCAAAAACCAAGTTATCTTGTAGAATGCTTGGATAATATACGTATCCTGTAACACTATTTTTACATTCCATAATATTCTTACAATTTGCACAATTTTTAAGTTCAGAGGCAGAATCCTTAAATTTAGAAGTATATTTAATAAGTTCATTTTTAGGTAATTTACATTTACTTACTACCTTTTTAAACATATCATCATTTAAAGATTCATCAAAATATTTTTCTAACTCTATATCTGAGAACCTATTATTTTTATCTATTAAATCATTAATATCCTTCATTATTTATACTCCTTTAAAAGTTCTTCAAGCATATTCTCTTCACCGTCACCAACTTTATCTTTAGCAATTTCTTTATCAAACCAATCAGGTGTCTTCATATCCTTTTCTACTACTTTAGTACTTTTCTTATTTCTCTTTTTAAATTCCTTTTCTGCAATATTCATAGCTTCCTCTACTGTCTCAATACCAAGTCTTTGCCATTCTCCTGCTAGTGTTTCTACTAATCCTCTAGTAAGTTTTTTTTCATTAACATTTAAAATATAATCTAATAAAACATTAACGACACCTGGTTTTAATTTATAATCAATAAGTAAATCTTCAACTAATTTTAAGTCCCTTCTCGTAGGTTCATTACCAGAACTCACAGTCATTAAGAATTCTCTAGGAGATATAGTTTCAAAAGTATAGATCATTTTAGCTCTCTTCGAAGTGTCTCCAAGTGGTTTTCTCAAATATTCCGGCTGACTATTATCAATTATCGTAGGAAGTATACCACCATTATCAAATTGATAATAATTTCTAGCACTTTTTCTAAGTTCTTCTTTATTAATAGTTCCCCTTTCATTAAAACATCCCTTTATAATATTTGACATTTTAACAGCGTCAATATCATAGATAAAAGATAAATTAATAATAAGTTCTTCAATTTCTCTGGTAAAAACTTTATTAACATCAATATTTTTAGGCATAGAATTAATTAAAAAATTAAAATCAAAATTGCTATTAATATTAAGTTTAAGTTTATTATATTTTCTAATATCTTCTAGAGATAAATCATAAGAAGTCATTCCTACACTTTCAAACACATCATTAAATCTCTTTGTAATATCTTCATAATTACTAGTATTAAATCTGGGCAATTTAAAAGTTTTAATCAATTTTTCATATTCCCCTTTACCAATATTACTATATAAGATAACATTAAGTATTGGATGACTTAAAAATTCATGAGCACTTACGGGAGAATATAATTCATAAATGTAATTATTAATATTTCCCCTCTTTATTAGAGTTTTAATTAAACCAATAGCCTCTAGTTTATATCTTGCTTCTTCTATCTCGTTAATTGTCATTCTAAGATTATTGGATAGTTTTTGATGCGTATAATCATTACTGATAATTAATGAATTATCTAAATCTGACCATAAAGAGAAATATAGCATTATTGCATCAGTACCTATTACTGGAAGATATAAATTAGTAAGTATCTTTCTATCTTCATCATGAAGTATCGTTTTATTAATAACAATATAAGAGTCCGCAGGTCTTAAACTATATCTTTCCATGACATCACATTCCTTAACCATATTGTACTAAATTTCTTATCTAAAATCAATTACATAAAGAAAAAAATAACTAGATATTCTAGTAATTTTTTTCTATCTTTTAAGTACTCTTCTTATATTTGCTTTTATATCTTTTATTTCTCTATCATAATCAATATTATAATCCTTTTCTTCATCTACAAAGCTACCATCTGTAACCTTCTTACCATTAACATAACATCCCTCTAGTTTTTCTTCCTTAATTAGTTTATCAATATCTAAATCTTTCTTACCAGCAGGAGTATATATTATATTCATACCAGTATTCTCTAAATTACAGTTATCAAATGATACGGATAATTTATCTAAATCCAAAGTATTATTTGATAAATCAGTACCACTTATATTACAATTATGTAGATAAAATTGTGATAAATACATAATATCAAATGATCTTAAAAAATCTATTTTAGCATTGGTATCATGTATTACTATTGAATTAACTCCATCATAATAATTCCTTCTTTTGCCTTTTTGATTAAAAACATACTTATCACATCTAATATCCCATAGTACATTATCAAAAGATATTCCACTTAAGTCTAAATATGATAAAAAGTCACCTGTCCAATTTAAATATTTTATCTCAATACTTTTCTCTTGATAAAATATATATGGATTTAAGGTGACTTTTTCCTTATCAAATAAAATATCCTCCAATAAATTTTTTGATAAATTAAAATCTATTCTATCTCCTGGTTTTAATTTTCCATCCTTTCTTAACTTATTAATGCCATCTTCTAGCATTCTTCTTAG
>CAMVMQ010000045.1 GCA_947168625.1 uncultured Caryophanales bacterium | reverse complement strand
ATGGCGTCCCCGATTGGAATCGAACCAACGACCTACTGCTTAGGAGGCAGTCGCTCTATCCTACTGAGCTACGAGGACATTTCATTAATGATTATACCACTATAAAAGAAAAAAAGAAAGAACTAATCTTTCTTAAATAATATATTTTGTCAAGATAAAGAAGATAGCAGCTCCAATTAAAAGTAATCCAAAAATAAGAAATACTATTTTAACTGCATTATGAGATGTTTCACCTAAAAAATTATCCTCATCATCATTTTCTTCAAAATCTTTTTTTGTGAAATTAAACGAACCACTATAAAATGTTTCTCCATCTTTAATTTTCTTAATCATAGTAACTTCATCTTTAATAATAGGATCAGTTACCAATGTGTTATCTTCTCCCTTTAAATCCACTAGTAAATCTAAAGGTAGTGAATCTTCATCACTTATCTTTTTTTCATTTTCCATGTTCGATATTTCAATAGCATCTTCATGATATGGTATTTTTTCTTCTTCTAAATCAGCTAAAAAATTGGTTTTTATTTTTTTGCCTGTATTAGTTTCGATATTCTTATTAAGCTCATTTTTAGCATTTTCAAGTAAAATATTTATATCGTAGATACGTTTATTGTTAGGTTCTTCTTCCTTTAATGATTCGTATGCTGGAATTTCTTTTCTTTTCTTTTCTTTACGATATTCATCTCGACTATAAATTATCTTTTTCAACCCATCTAAATCAATTTCATTAGAATTATCTGGAATAGGAAGATTATCTAAGTCTGATATTTCTTTAGATAAATCTTTATATAATTCTTGATTTCTTTTAACTCTTTCATAGGGCTCTAAATCTTGATAATAATACTTTTCTACTCTACTTTCTTTCATTATACCACTACCTATCTACATTTATATAATAACATATTTTTTATTTAATGAAAAGATTATATTGCATTTTTTCCTTGTTTTTAATATAATGTTTTAGAGAGGAAGGTATTGAAATGAAGTTAAAAGTCAACAAAGATAAATGTATTGGATGTGGACAGTGCATCAGTATTTGTAGTGATGTCTTTGATTTTGATGACGATAATTTAGCTAAAGTAGTAACTCCCCTTGTATCAGAAGATATGGTAGAAGATGCTACTACGGCCAAAGAGTCATGCCCTACTGGAGCTATTGAAGAAGAATAATCTTCTTTTTTTCTTTACTTTGTATCATAATTGGTCTATAATATTGAATGTTTGTTTTGGGGGGATTAAAGTGAAAAGAAGAGAAAAAGGCAAAATAGGAACTAAACAAAATAAAAATTTACATTTTGATGAATGGTTATTTCATTTAGCCATGAACAATTATGAAACAGATCCATATGACACAATAACTCAATTATCTAACTATCTAGATAAATATCCAGGAGATAATAGTGCTCGCATTTATTACGCAAATGCTTTAGCTACTGTTGGAAAGATTAGCGATGCATTGCAAATTGTTAATAGTTGCGATAAAGTAATTGAAACAAGTTCTTTATATGAAGAAAATAGAGATAAATATTTATTTCAAAAAAAGGATGTTATCTTCGTAAAGATTAAAATATATATGTACATGGAAAAATATAAGGAAGCTTATGATTTATATTTAAATAGTATTGATTTAGGAATAAGCCTTCGTATAGAAAGAATAATATTTTACTGTAAGAAAAAGCTTGGACTTTTGAATAGTGAAGAAAGAGAAAAGCAATACTATGTTAATAGACAAATTCTTGAATATAATGAAGGAGACTTTTTGTATCATGCAAAAAAACATTGCAATGGTTACTTTTCTAATAATAGTGAAGAAAACTCAGAATTTGCACCAGATTTCCCACTTGAGGAAATTGTTAAAGAAATAAAAAATATGATACCAACAAGTGAAAGAATATATCCTGGATTCATTGAAGATGCCTATCTCTTTAAATACAATGGATGTGGTACCTGCAATAAGGGTGTTATAGATTATTTTAAAGTTATTTGTTTTCATAATACGAATGATATTATAACGATGTATCCATTCCTTCATGGTGAGAGATTACCTCAGATAGATATTAATTATTTAAAAAATGATAAGCCGATGGTAAAAGAAAGAAAACTTAGTCAAATCGATAAATTTAATCTTAAATGGAAAAAATAAGGAAACAATTCCTTATTTTTTTATCCCATTACCTGTCCACCATTGACATGAAGAACTTGGCCTGTAACGTAACTCGAGTCGTTAGAAGCTAAATAGACAAATGTAGGAGCAAGTTCATAAGGCATAGCTCCTCTAGCCATAGCTGAATCACTTCCTAGAGAAGGTATTTTCTCTTTTACCCAGCAAGCTGGCTGAAGTGGTGTCCAAAAATATCCTGGAGCAATGGCGTTAACACGAATATTCTTAAGTGCTAAGTTTCTTGCTAAGGCTCTAGTAAACCCTACTATTGCTGCTTTAGTTGTTACATAGTCAATAAGCTGTGGTTCTCCCCAAAAGGCTGTTACTGATGATAAGTTTATAATAGATGAACCACTTTTCATATAAGGAAGGGCTTCCTTAGTTAAATAAAACATTCCATAGATATTTACTTTCATAGTCCAGTCAAATTGTTCATCACTTATACAGTCTAAATAATCTTGTTGATATTGAACTCCGGCATTATTAATTAAAACATCTATTTTTCCATATTTGTCTATTGTCTTTTTTACGATGTCTTTACAAAATTCATGACTAGTAATATCTCCCTTTAAAAGAAGGCATTCTCCTCCTAGTCGTTCAATATAGTTCTTAGTGTCGTTTGCATCTTTATCTTCATTTAGATAGACGATTACTACTTTAGCTCCTTCTTTAACAAAGGCAATACTACAAGCACGCCCTAGTCCGCTATCACCACCGGTAATAATGGCTACTTTTCCTTTTAATTTGCCACTTCCTTTATAATTTGGATTATCAAATATTGGTAGTGGTTTCATTACATATTCCATACCAGGTTGAACATCTTGAGATTGCTCTGGGGCTAATATATTATAAACAGTACTTTTTACCCCTACTTTATTATCATAATATTTATAATAATTATTTCCATATTTATAATCAAAATCCATATATTTCCTCCCAGGATAATATATGGATATTTATCTTTTTGGTGATTATTTTCTTAATACTCTTGCTTTTGCTTTAGGTACTTCAGTTAAATTTAAACCAATATCATCATTAAATCTTGCAATGTCAACCATTTCCTTTACTTCATTGTATGAAATTTTATCAATATCATTTAAAGTAATAGTTTCTCTTACTGATTCTTCTTTATTCAAAACATCAGTATTTGTTTTTTCCTTAGACTTAAATAAATCTTCATTATCTAAAAATAATTTATTCTTCTTTAAATCCTTTAGTTTTGTTTTAATATCTACTAAGGCGCATGTTTCTAGAGTACCACTCAATATAAACAAAGAACCACAAATAACTTGTAATGCTGGAGCAGTGCTACTACCAGTTAATAATATTGTAGCATCAAAAGCAATGTTAACAATACTAAATATAATCCATCCTGCCGTTACCTTTAATTTCTTTTTGGCTGTCTTCTCAAATTTTTCTGTGTTATTAACTTGCTCTCTCATTAAAGTTAATATAGTTTTTTCGTCTTCTACAGTATATGGTACTTCGTATTTTTTTCCTGAAGCAAAATTTACTATTATTTTATTATCTTTAACTTCATAATTTAATATAAATGTTCTTTCATCTTCTTTATTTAATGTATAATCTTTCATAATCATAACCTCCTGTACAATGATTATAATATCATTTAAAATATATAATGTCAATTACTTCTTCTTTTTTCGAAGGACATGGATATATGAAGCAATAAACTTTTTAATCATTTCGGTCATTGTTTTCTTTTCTTTTTCGGATAATGAACTATACTTTTTTAGTATTTTAGGTACTGTAGTTGTTAGAGAAGAGACTATTTCTCCAAAGGAATCTACTTCAGCACCACTAAAAACTTCAAAGATGGCATCTATAAATATACCTCTTTGCTCTCTTGTAGTATTCTTAAGCCATTCGATTACAGTATTATTTACATATTCACTTATTTTAGTATTACTATCTACTTTTACAAATTCATTTTTAAAAACATGCCACGAATAAATATCATGCTGCAATATTCCTTTTTGATTGCTTTCACAGATAGTTATTTTTTCTTTATGATTCAGTAATCTTCCAATTATAGACTCTTGAGGAATATATGTTTCCATTTTATTTATTATTTTTTCATCTTGATATTTATCTAATATGATATTATTTAATCCTGGCCCATCAAAGTTATCTACTTTCATTATTTTATTTTTAGTAGATTTACCTGCTAACATAGAGGCGTATATTGCAATATTTCCTCCTTTAGAATGGCCTCCTACTCTTAATTTTTTATTTGGATATTTTTTTGATATGTTTTCTAAATATTCTAATCCAGTTATTTGGCATGGTACATTTTCCATAAATGCCATATTAAAATCTTCTTTCCAACCATTTATTGTTTTATCAGTTCCTAAATATGATACATATAATTCATTATTTGGCAAATGAATAGTTACTCCCCCAAACTGTTTTTCCGTTTCTTTATCATCTAGTTTTTGATAATCTGTTACTAATAAATTCTTAAATCTAGAAGAATCGCCAATATATGTTGCTAGTTCTTTATCCCCATTATAAAGAAAGTCTTTATCTTTTAAACTTACTAATCTTTTAGATAATGCTTCAATAGTTTCTCCATCTTTAATATTTATTTTATCTAAAGGTAAATAAGAGAATCTAGCAAGAACTAGACTATCCACTTCACTTAAGGGATGTTCTTTTGATATTGAAATGTCTCCTCTCCATAATAAATAATCATGTATATTTGTCATAAATGTCACCAACCTTATATTTTTATTATAGATTTTTATATTAAAAAAATCAATATAAAAAGTGAAAACTATTATTCTAGTTTCCACTTTGAACTTTATTTAACGTTTTGGTTATTTCTTGTTTTTCAACATTATTTACTGGATACCATCCATAAAGTACCATTTTATTGTAAGTATTTTCTTGACTTGTTAAAATATCATTTAAATTTTCTTTTAAAATGTTTCTTACATCATTATTAGAACTTTCTAGAGTACCATGAACATATACTTCAACAGTACTTTTTAGAATTAATAAGTAATTATTCATTTTTAGTTCATCATTCATTAGACTTTACCTCCAGTAGTCTTAATAATTTTTGTTCCATAGTGTTATGTTTCTCTATTTCACTATTCATAAATGTAACAAGATTTTCTTCTTCCATATTTTTTACTAAGTCTTCACAAATCTTAATGATATTTTTTTCATGCCCTATGGCATCTTCAACATACGCTAATTCTTTTTGTGTCATTATCTTTCCTCCTTAGTACTATTATGAACAAAAAGATATTTTTTTAAACATCAAAAATTTTAATTAGATAGATTACCAATAAACATCATTATTATATTCAAAAATACAATCAAATAATAGTTGAATATTTTTCTTAGAAATGGCAATTACAATATTTTTATTTTGATTTTTTCCTGCATCAATGCCACTTTTATTAATTCTGGAAATCAAATTAATATCAAGTCTATCTTTTCTTATTAACGATAAAAAAGTATTAAAATCTTTTATTTTATAGAAAAAGAGACAATAATATCGATAGTATTTTATATTATCAATAATCTTCGTACTAGCTTTGATATAAGCAATTTTTCTCATTTTTCTATCAAAATGCTCTTCTAATCTCGAAAATGAAATATATGCCTGTTTTTCAATCAAATTTCCATTTGAATCAAATATACATAAATATATTCTTTTTTCTTTGTATGAAACATCCAATGAAAAATTATATTTATTTTTTTTATTTATTTCATTGCTAATTCGACGAAAAAGAACTTTTTTATCTGGAAAATCATGGTCATAGAAGCCATATCTATTAGTTATTCTTTCAATTTCATTTTCTCCAGGCCCATCAAAAGAAATGGTAAATAAATATAATGGGTATCTACTATATCTTGAAGAACACTTTATTTCAATATCTTTATAATCCGGATTATAAGAACTGTCTGGTAATTTTCCCATCTCTTTTTCGAAAGTTTTACCTATTGCTCCCCAATCATTAGATGATGATTTTATAAAGCCCTTTTGGGCTATTTTTTTGAATTTCTCCAAGAACTCTTTCAATGTATCGTTCATAATAAACCTCCTTTCAAAAAACAATACTAATACTCTTTGAACAAATAAGCAAATGAACAAAAAGTGTTTTTGAAGGAAAAAAAACATAAAAAAATAAATGAATAAAACAAAGAAAATAAATTTTGCTTGAAAAAAATACTTCTAAAAAGTAAAAGTAGTAAAATCTAATTTTTCTCATAACCGGGCTCAAGCAGGTTCGTCCTGTCCACATTTAAAAAATTAAAAAATAGATATCAATCGATATCTATTCTAATACAAATATGGTGCGGGTGAAGGGACTTGAACCCCCACGGATAAACCACTAGATCCTAAGTCTAGCGCGT
>CAMVMQ010000044.1 GCA_947168625.1 uncultured Caryophanales bacterium | reverse complement strand
ATATGATCTTCATCACCGTGACTAATAATTAGATAAGATATTTTAGTTATTCCCCTACTTTTTAGATAGACGGTTATTTCATTTTTAATTCGGTAATCATTACTGCTTCCTGTATCTATAATAATATTACCTTTATTATGAGGAAAACTTATTAAAAAACAGTCTCCTTGTCCAACATCAAACATTGTTATTTCTAAATTGCTGTTTAGATTTGGTGAT
Source organism: uncultured Caryophanales bacterium (assembly GCA_947168625.1). GTDB lineage: Bacteria > Bacillota_I > Bacilli_A > RF39 > UBA660 > CAG-302. Next base: position 6,596 of record CAMVMQ010000044.1, on the reverse strand, counting down.
ATATGATGAATAAAAATTAAGATAATAATTAAATAAAATATTTTAGGACGTTTTAAAACATAAATTATAACTAAATAATAGATAATTATTAAGATAATATTTGGTTTTGATAGTATTATTTTTAAGATATTAATATTACTTAGATATATAGATATTTTTTCCAAAGTATTTGTTATCAAATACAATAAATCATCTAAGATAGGAATAAATAATGATAAGATACTAAGAGGTAACAATACAACTGACAATATGGGGGTTAATAATATATTTACAATAATACTTAAGAAATTTATTTCGTATGTTGTATAAATAGTTATGGGCATAGATACTAAGAAAGCCACTAGTGTTATATAGAAAATATTTAGTATTTTATTATTACCCTTTAGATGAAAGATACTTAAAAAGAATGATATGATGTAAGAATAAATAAAACCGATATCATAGATAATAAATGGATTACTAATAAGACAGATTGATAGCGTTAATAATAAGATATCTATTTTTTTAATATTCAATTTAAAAATATCATTAATGGTTAGTAATATATAGGTAATTGTACTTCGAAGAAGTGATGATGAGAATGATATTATTAAATATAATACGAGAACAAAATCACTTATTATATATTTTAGCCTTTTATTATATGATACTTTATTTAAATAGTAATATAGAACACTTATAATTAAATTAATATGCATACCTGATGCACTAAATAAATGAGATATTCCAAGTGTTCGATAATTAGATTTAGTATCATTATCTAAAGTATTACTACCAAGTAGAAGTGTGCTTATATAGTCTTTTGTTTTATAGTTTTGGATTTTATCATTAATAATATTTTTAATGGTACTTATAATATTATCATTGTTTTCTAGTTTATCAATTGAAGAAGCTTTTACGGTATAATATATCTTTTTATGATATAAATATTTTTGATAATCAAACGTATTAAAATTAGTACTAGATTTAGGTTTCGATATAGTACCTACTACTTTTATTTTGTCACCAATATTTAGTTTATTGAATACTAGGGATTCATAATTATAATAGATTATTATTTCTTCTTTAGCATTTAGATTAATAATTAGATTATTATCATTTATTTTATATGATTTTACCGTTCCAATAAAGATATTATCTTTTTGACTATATTTTGATTTAAAAGGATAATATGAAGTATAGACATAAGAAAAAAGAAGAAGAATTATGGCAAGTATTTTGAATGTATAATTAGACAGTAATATAATCTTTAATCTTCTCAAAGAGTGCTTCTCCTATTCCAGATACTTTTTTAATATCCTCAATAATCTCAAAGTTACCATTTTTTGTTCGATACTCAATAATCGAATTTGCTTTAGCTTCTCCTAGTCCTGGAAGAGTCATAAATTCTTCTTTACTCGCATTATTTATATTTATTAGATTTGAATTATTATTGTCCTCAGTAATATCAGATATACATGCATCATTCGATATATAAGGGCAATCACAAATACATACTTCAGATTTATATTTTTCTAATACTTCTTCTTTAGAATAAATAACAATAGTCATTTCATCTTTAACTATTTTAGCTAAATTAATATTAGAAGTGTCTGCATCTTCAGTTAAACCTCCTGCCATATTAATGACATCATTTACTCTTTTATCATCTTCAACTTCATAAACGCCAGGACTATTTACCATTCCTTTAATATCTACGATTACTTTTTTATGTTCATTTTTATTTTCACTACTATCCTCTTCTTTTGGTAAACTCTCTACTAGCTCTTCTTCCTTTTCTTCATTAAAAATATCTACTACTTCTTCTTTTTCTTCTTCGTTATTTTTATATAGGACAAATATTACACCAGAAAGTACAATTGAAATACCTATCAAAATTAATATAAACTTTTTCACCTATCTCCTCTCTGTTCTCCATTTTGTAATTATTTATTATAATTATTACTCATTTAATAGTCAAGTGTTATTATTTGCATTTTTATATTTATTATAGTAAAATGTTCTTAGGTGAAAAATGCTAAGTATTAAGAATAATGATAAATATGAATATATAATTAAAAACTCTAGATTTATTTCTTTAATATTTAGAGTTTATAATAAAGATGAAGTAACTAACACATTAAATAAAATAAAAAAAGAATACCCAATTGCAAGCCACTATTGCTTTGGATATATTATCGATAATGATATAAGATTTAATGATGATGGAGAACCTAATGGTACCGCAGGTAATCCTATTTTAAAACAAATACAAATAAATAATTTAAATTATACTCTAATTGTCGTAGTTAGATACTTTGGAGGAATCAAATTAGGTGCAGGTCCCCTTACAAGAGCTTATGCTAAAGCAGCTAAAGACGTAATAAAAAAAGAAAATATTATAGAATTAGTTAAAGGATATAGTATAACAATTACTTTTAATTATGATCAAATAAAAAATATCGATTATCTTCTTATTGATAGTAGAGTCATTTCTAAAAATTTTGATAAACTAGTTACATATAATACTTTGGTCACAAAAGAAACATTAGATAAATTATCTAACTATAACATAACAATTCAAAAAGAAACATATTTAGAAAAATAGTTTATATAAAAAACAAAAAAGTGAACAAATCACCCTTTTTTCTTTATAGTTTTCATCAACATTTTTGATTTAATCCTATCATTTAAATCATTTACAGTTATACTATCTGGTTCTTCTACTAAAGATGAAACCAAATAATTATCTTGAAACAAAATAAACTTTAACTCATCAACCATATCAAATTTATAATTTAAAGATACTCTAGGATTATTTAATAACCAAGCATTATCACTAACAGAATATATATAATTTGCTATAACTATATAATTAGGTCTAACTATTTTAACTTTTTTTCGAATATAATAAACAACATTATTCATTGTTTCATCAACCGTAAGTGATCCTATAATCATACATTCATCAGGTCTATGATCAACTAGTCTATCTTTCTTTAACGAACGTTCGACCTTACCATCAGTATATATACATGTTTTCATCTTCTTTTGCATCTTATCATCATAACCATCTACTAAAGTTATAATCATATCATCATTTTTAAATCTACCATAAAACATCCTAATACCTCCCCAAACGCTATAGTATTATATCATCTAGTAATAATAAAAACAATTACTTTTTTATCTTTATATTATATTTCTATAATACCTTCATATCAATTTACACTTTTTAAATAATATAATCTTCGTCTAATTATCTTTACTCATCATGATACATCTTCCATCACTAATAAATACTATGAAACATCAAAAAATAACATAATAAAAAAATTCTATCTTTTAATAGAATTTTTTAAAAATTAAACATTAACCACTCAGGTTTCAATATCATAAGAATTCCCATTAGAAGCATTATAATACCGCCAATTAAATGTGAATACTTAGTATATTTATTAGATATCGCCTTTATTTCTAATGTTTTCATAGCTATTATAAAGATAATAATATCATCTATTAAGAAGAAAATAACATATAATAGCATATATAGTATATACTCTGTACTACTTAAATTATTTAAAGAAAGAATTTCTGTATACATAACCGGTAGCCCTAAACTACAAAGTAATTCTATTAAATTAACAGAAAAAGCAAGTATCATAATACCAAATAAAGCTATAATAAATTTCTTTTCCGTAACAATCTTCTTAATATAAGAAATAATCTTCTTCCTCTTTTTATCATTAGTAACCGTACATCCATCATCTTTTCCTAAAGACTTAATATAATTATATATATTAACAATACCAAAGATTATAGCAAAGATACCAATTAGTAATCTAATGATACTAATCTTATTCATAAAGGTAGCAAGATTAAGCCAAGAAGCCATAAATAAGAAATAAACAAGTCCTGATGTAATAATAAAGGTAAGACCAAGTATCCACATCTTCCTTTTATCTTTCATACCAAATAACATACTAATTAAAAAAATAAGTATCCACATAGCACACGGATTAAAACCATCTACTAAACCAATAATTACTGAAATTAATGGAAGAGATACTTTCTTAGCATTAACTTCGCCAAGTATTGGTATATCATAATTCTCTTCTTTCTCCCTATTTGAAGTATCTTCACCAGCATCATCAGTAACACCAAGGTATACTCCAACCTTATCAGAGCATCCCTCTTCTAAACACTCCACTATTCTTTTTTCAATCTTCTTACTAAAACTATCAGCATACCCCACAAATACCGTATCACCAATAACAAGATAAGGAATAGCATCAGCTTCTTCTTCTGTAATTTTAGCTACTTCTTCTAACTTTGCCACATTATCATCATTGTACCAAACTTCATACTTATGTAATTTAACATTATCATTCTTTTTAATAAAACCATTTAAGAACTTCTCTTCAGCAGCACAATGTGGACAACCATCACCATAAAATAAATAAATATTTAGTTCCTTTCCCAATACAATATTTGGAATAAAAATTAATAAAAATACCAAAACATAACTAATCTTCTTCATTAATAATACCTTCAATCTCTTTATAAGAGTGCTCTCCCTCTAATCTTTTTATTTCAATATCATCTTTATAAAATATAATTACCGGAAGAATCTTACCTACATGATATTCATCAATATCATCAAAATCATAATCTAATTCTCTCACTTCAACACTATAATTATTTTTAATTTTATTTATAACATTATTCATAATAATGCATGAAGTACATGTCATACTACCAATCTTAACTATTTCCATTATTCATATACTCCTTTAATACTTCTAAAAAGCAATCAACTTCTTCTAGAGTAGTTCTATAAGATAAACTCACTCTAACACTACTTATTGCTCTTTCTTCACCATACATATTTTTAACTACCATTGACATATTCTTATCACTCGAACAGGCACTCTTTGTACTAATATAAATACCTCTATCATTAAAATACTTTTGAGTATCACTACTATTCCTACCTATAATACTAAAATTAAGAATATGTGGAATACTGTTTTCTGTACTATTAATAACTATATCATCATATTTACTTAAATAGCATCTAATTTTATTATTTAACTTAAAAACATAATCATACTTATTATCAATACTATCTTTAAACAAATCAAAGGCACAAGATAAACTATAAATTAATTCTGTACTAGGAGTACCACTTCTAAATATTGTTGTACTACTTCCTCCATGTATTAAAGGAACTAATTTAATATTCTTTTTCTTAATAAGTCCTCCAATACCTTTAAAAGTATAGATCTTATGTCCTGAAAAAGATGCCATATCAATATTACCCAAATTAATTTTAACTTTACCAAGAGCTTGCGTAATATCACTATGCGTATAAATTTCTTTATCATATTCTTTTACTACTTCAAATACTTCACTTGTATTAAAAAGTATTCCAAGTTCACTACTAACTAAACAAATACTAACAAGTAATGTATTACTATCTAACTTACTCCTTAAGTCATCAATATCAACAAGACCATTACTATCTAATTTAACAAATTCAACAATATAACCCTTACTTTGTAAATAACTAAGCGGACTAATAATACTAGAATGTTCTTGATATGTCGTAATAATCTTCTTTCTATTACTTCTTTCTATTAACCCTTTGATCACAGTATTATTAGACTCTGATGATCCTGATGTAAAAATAATTTCATCTTTATCAATACCAAAATAATTAGTAATATTTTCTATACTCTTATCAATAACAGATTTACTATTAATACCTAAATCATGAACCGAATTAGGATTAGCATAACTAGTCTTTACTATTTCATTAACACTTTCTAACACGCTACTATCAACCATCGTCGTAGCACTATAATCTAAATAAACTTTCCTTTTCATCATATCACAATTATTATTTTATAACAAAACAACAAAAAAATAAATAAATAATTAGTTGAAAAAACTAAAACATAGGTTGAATATGCTTTAGTTTACATCAGGTCCCCTCAAAAATGACCCGCTTCCAGCATTTGCAAAAAAAGTATTTGATACAGTATCATATACTCCAATTTCTCCATCACTAATCCTATAACACGGTACAAAATTTCTTTGTAAAGTTGTATTATTATATATTTTAAATCCAAAAAACATAATATTAGTAGATGGACGACTACCATCAGTAGGCCCATGCATAAGATATGTAGTTGTAGCAGATGCATACCCACTTGCAGTTCGCGTCGCTGTTACAGTTTCCCACAATCCATTATTTTCAATACTATCAATTGACATTACATCACCTGCCCATGAGCCATCATCTTTCTTATAAAGTGAAGTCCTCCATACACGAACGCCGCCATTTCCATATACATAACCATTACCGCATGACATCATAGAGACAAATTTATAATTTGTAGTTGAGTATTGATTAAATGCAATATATGCAACATCTCCATTTTCAAGAGTACCTCCTACGATATACTCAACCTGCTGATATTCACTTGGAAGATCTACTTTTTCAACAGAAGGTCTTGCACCTGTTCCTTCTCCATATAGTTTAAATCTAAAAGAAATTCCTCCAATAGTACTAGGATTATCCATTAAAGCATCTATCCATATATATAATCTAT
>CAMVMQ010000043.1 GCA_947168625.1 uncultured Caryophanales bacterium | reverse complement strand
CCCTTCTTAGCATTAGCAGGTACTAAATAACCATTCACTATGTATCACACTCCCTTTATTAATGATTTCCATTTCTATTACGATAATTTGCATTAGCACCAGATTGAGTATATCGCTGATTTTCACCACCTGCTGCACCTCTAATATCATTTGTTCTATTTCTAATTGTTCTAGTATTACTTTCCCATGCATTAAGTCTATCGTTTAGTGAACCTGTAGTAAGAGAATCGGTATGATTGAATCCTTCAAATCCAGAATCAACACCACGTTGTCTTAAAACTTCCTCATTTGCAATAGCATTTCTAACACGAGTGGCATTTCCATCTGTTCGTGTACTACCTGAAGCAATAATGGTTCCAAGACTATTTCTACGTTCACGATCAATGGTATCATTTGCAGCACGCATAATTCTATTTATATCAACAACACTTCCATTTACATTTCTACGACTACTTAAAACATTAGCCACATTTTCACCTGCTCTTGCAATCGTAATCATTCTACCTCTTGCATCACGTTCTCTCAAATCATATCTTAAGATTCCATCATTTCTTATGCTTTGTAGATTATCTTGTGCAGCAACAACATTGGCTTCACGATCAAGAAGATTCCTCACCTCATTATGAACATTTTGGTAGTCATCATTAAAGTGTAATTCCCTTTCATATTGTTCATGAACACGATGAGCATGATTAGGTGCCATTCTACCCCAAAAAGTAGAACCATCGTGATGTCTCTCATAAGCTCGTTCATTAGCTGCTCTTACATTATTAATACCATTTCTAGCATTAGTAAAAACATTTCCCCTTACTCTAGCACTGGCAGCACCTCTAAATAAGCCACCACCCATACCTGCAAGCTTTCCACGGATTCCTTCACCATATCTAAGACCAGCAGCCATTCCGGCAACACCACCAACAGCCATACCAGTTCCTAAAGTAGCAGCCCCTCTAGTAATTCCATATGCCTGCCTTAATCCAGGAATATCATTAAATAGCTTTCTAGGACTTTTAACCCCAAAATCAAATTTACCATCGCCTGGAAATAATTCTTTAATAAGTTCCGGAACTCTTTTTCCAAACATTAACAGTCCTAATAATAAAAATACTTTAACAAGAATAAATTTCATAGAATCGCTTTCTATACCATAATTAGAAAGCGCATTAGCATCTTCAAAGAATCTTAATGCTTTTCCAGATAAAGTAATTATAAAATACAATATTATCAATCTAATAAATAAATCCAAATATGTTTTAGTGCACTGGTTTATCCATTTTTTAAATGCCCCATCAGGATTTCCTATATAAGATAAAATTGGGACAGGAGCAACTAATTGTAAGTAGGCAAGTTGAATTACACGAGTAGCAATACTAATACAATAATTTACCAATATCCATAAAACAGCTACTCCTACTGCAACAGATAAAATGATATCCCATTTGAAAACGTATTGTCCAGCATCTTTTAATGATAGATATGGTACTAATTCATCAAAAGAAATCTTACCATTATAAGAATCTTCTTTTAATGTGGCATAATTCTTTACTACAAGAAAAGGTTCGCCATCGATTTCTCTAACTTCTAATCCTTCATCGTAGTGTCTATTATCATCTTCACGGAAAAAACTAAAAAACAAATCAGTAGCAAGTCTTTGTCCAAATGAACTAACTGGATAAACAATATCATCTGCTACAACTACTCTATATAAAACATTATTTGAGCTATCATCTGCTCCAACAATTAAATTTTGAAAGTTACGTGCAAATTTAAATATACTAGGTGTTATTCCAAGAAGTACAATTGCTATAACACTTCTATAAATTATGCTAGCAAACCCATTCTTTTTATCAGTAAATTTATCAGGATCAATAAGAGATTGAATAAGAGAAAATGATAATTTAAATAGCATAAATAATCCAAGTATCATCCCCACTCTATTATAAATAGCCTTAATATAATCATCATCCAATATATTAACTCTAGATATAACCATAAAAACATTATATAAATCTACTATGTACCCGTATAGAGCTGCTACAATAACTCCAATAAGTCCTCTAATAGCTTGCCATACGGCAAATAAAATATCAGACCCAATACTCAAAATAAACATTTAAATATCACCTCTCTTTACCATTCAATATTACATGAATTAGGTGTAATAAAATTCCATGCCTTATTAGCAATACTTAATATTAAGCGTAGAAATATAGGAAGAAGGAAAAATAATACTGCTATTATAATACGCATTAAGAACTTTTTTTGAGCCGCCTTCATTTTTGCATCATCTGCGGCAAAAAACGCTTTTGTAAAATCAAGAATACCAAAGCCAATTAAAATTATTGGAATAGCAATTTTTATAATATTAATATACTTTCCCAATTTTTTTATAAAATCTTCGCCCAATAAAGTACCACAATCTAACACAATTTCTATATCATATTTATCACGTGCTAACTTTAAATACTTATTAACAACATCATTTAAATCCTCAACCTGCTGTTCAGTTAAAAATTCACTATAATTTTGTTTTAAATACGAAGCATATCTTGAAAGCAATATTATATAATTTTTAGCATTATTCTTATAATTTAAAAAGTCAACATCACCTGAACCAATTGCCATATTTAATTGCTCATTCATTACTGATGCAAAAGCAGATTCAACAATTTTTGTATTATTGCCAATTGCTACGACGCCCCTCTTCATTACATTATTATTGCCAGCTATCTCTCCAGATGAAATCGGACTTTTTAAAGATTGACCAGCAATATCTGTAAAAAGATAACCAAATGTATTACATGATACATAATCTGTCAAGGAATCAAGTGCACTTTCTTTTGTACCATCCACTATACAATTATTAATGCGATTCCCCGTAACTGTACCAGCAATTTTATCAGAAAAACTTGCTTTTTTATAATTAGGAAAAGAAACATCTTCTAATAACTTATTTAAATCGCTATAAGCTGCATTTAGTTCATTAATTGAGTCTTGAAAAAAGTTATTTTGAAGATTATTAACATCTAAATTATATTTCGTTCCAGATGCAAGAGCATCATTTACTTCAGTTGCTTTCTTAAGAAGTTTACCATAGTCACCGTTATCATTAAACTTATTTAGCAATATACTTAGTTCATCAACACCATTTTTAGCAAAACTATTATACCACTCATTAACAAAATTCCATGTTTCTTTAGCATTATAATCAAAAGTATATACTTTCTCTACTTTAAGATCATTATTTTCAGAAATATTTGCCAAAAGAACTGGCGAATTTAAATTATTTTTGCTTAATGATAATTTAAAATAATTCCTACCAAGTTGATGCAAGCGAATAAGCTGTGTATGCTGTATCCAATCAACTTCACTCGCATAGTCATATCCATCATCCATTATATCATTCCCATCATCTTCGACACCTGTAATTTGTAATATAGTATTAACAACATCTTGCCAATAGAAACCTGCATTATTTTCAAAAATTGAAGTTGGTATTATAACAGTATAACCATATACACCAGATGAATTATATGTTTCCATAATCCAAGCATTAAGATCCTCTCCAATAGATATATTATATAACACAAATTGTGCTCCTTTTAATTCTTCAACACCTTTAGCATTTTCAGTACCAGACATAACTGCATAATCACCCTCAATACCACCTTGATTTCCATCTTCTGTACTAGTATTTTGAGCAATTTTTTTAGGACACATTCCAGAATTAAAAGCATCTTCAGCATTAATAAAAGATATTCCACTCTCGCCACAAATACCATTATAAATATTATCAGAAGGATACCAGCAAAGATTTTGACTATATTTTATACCAGCAGCATTACTACCACCAATTGGAACAAAAAAAGTAGGACCAAGATAGTTAAAAAAATTTTTTTGTACACCAGTTCCTTTCTTACTATCACTACCACCTGCATAAAAAACACGTTTTGTGCTCGTACTTGAATCATATTCATTTATAACTGCAATAGTATTATAATGTTTAAATTCATACATATTCTTTGCTATAATTACTTCCATCTCAGCAGTATCATCATCAGTACATTGCAGCCACATAACAACAGCCTCTACTCTTTCACTATATATAAATAAACTAACTAATAACGTAATAAATAATGCTACTTTTTTCTTCATAATAAACACCTATCCCTTTTTAAAGAATCTACATCAGTATCATTATATCACACAATAAAAAAAAAAGAAATTAATATTTAATAATTTCTTTTATAAATTAATTACAATCTTTTCCACCTTTTCTGATATTACAGCTCCAGCATGTTCTCCAATCATTTGTTCCATAATTGTAATTTTTGTCATTACTATCTTCTTGATACTCAATATTGTCTCTTCCTACGACACCAGCAATAGTATCAAAAGCAAATCTAACAAACCAAACTACAGCAAATACACCAATAGCATATAAGAATCTCTTACCAAGTAATTTAGTAGATTTCTTGACCTCATCTTCTTTGCTAGCTATAACAGCCTTTCCTAAATCAACCATACCAAATATAATTAGTAATATAGGAACTCCTACCATAATAACATTTACAATTACATTAACAATGTTCCATATTGCTTGCAACCTAGAACCTTCACCACAAATATTTGCTAAAACACTAATCATATCTATACTCCTCCTCTTCAATATAATTATATATTACACTAAAATACATAAAATGTCAAATATAGGTTTACAATATTTTACATTTTATTGTATTTCATCAGTTCTTCCTTGATTTTTATTAGTCTTATTAGTCTTATATGGAGTAACTGAATTATTATTATTACTAGTACTAGTACCAGTAGAACCATTTCTGATTAAAGACCAACATCTTTTCCAAGCAGCCTCATCATATTGAAAATCATCCTGCTTACTAAATACTCCACTTACCAAACTAAGTACAACAGTAACAATCCAAACCGAAGCAAACACTCCAATAGCATATAAAAATCTCTTAACAAGAAGTTTAGTAGCTTTCTTTTGCTCATCTTCTTTATTAGCAATTACAGCCTTAGCAAAATCAATCATTCCAAGTATAATTAATAATATTGGAACCCCTATCATAATAGTATTAATAACTATACCGACAATATTCCATACAGGAGCATACTCATCAGTACATATATCTACTACTGGCTCTAAAAAATTCATAAAATTACTTCCTTTCTTACATAATAATATTTTATCATATATAAATATAAAAACAAATATTATTTTTTAAATATGTCAAAAATACTCTTTTTAGAAGTACTTTCATCAGTATTTACTTGTTCATCAACATAACCTAGCTTACTAAGTAAAGGAAGAAAAATACTACTATTATCCTCCTTATCATTAACGGTACCAACATTATAATATACTTTTAAATTAGATTCTACTTCAAAATTAGTAATATCCTTATTAGATAATAATAATTTATTAATAATTATCTTACCATATCTTATATTATCAAAAATACCAGGATTAATTGTAACTAATTTATTAAGTTTAATAGTAGATGGTTCAATTAAATATAAAACATCATTACACAAATTCTCTTTCCTACTATCATTTAAATCAATAATAATAATCTCAACATCATCATTTCTATTAATAATACTCTCTAACTCATTTCCCTTAATTGAAAAACAATTGTTATCATTAAAGAAAGTCAAATCAACACTATCTACTCCTACTACTATAACATTATAATAATCACTAAGTACTTTCATTAGTAAATAGCAAAAAGTAGTAGAACCAGCACCATCAGTAACATTCTTAATACCAATTATTTTCTTTTTATTAGGTCTGATTGAAAGATTAACATTTTCATTAGAAGCAGCAGCATTATCATTATAAATATCCTGATAATGAGCAACATCACGATATATATTAGGATTCTTATATAAATACATTAGTGCATTACTATCAGTAGTAAAATTATATATTCCCATACTAACTAATTTAGCTAGAAATACATCAGAACCACTAATAGCATCATCTTTATCTAGTAAAAGAATAACCTTGTCCATATCCAAATTCATTGATAACTTCTTTAAATTATCCATATCCTTATAATTCTTTATTGAAGTAATGTCTAAAAACATTTTATTAAAGAAGAATTTACCAAATGTTTCAATAATCTCATCAACATCATATTCCCCTTCTAACTTCTTAGACACTTCTATATCCAAATTATTAAATATATCAATATACTTATTACCAATAACAGTATCCATTTAATTAGTCCTTTCTATCACTCTAGTTTCTCCTCTAATAGGTATTGTAAAACCCAAATTCATAAAAGGTATTTCTAATTTAACAAAAGTAATAACTTTATAATAATTACCTTTTATATCATCACTTTGTTCCTTAATACAATAACCAAGTTCATAACACTTATAACCAGTATAAGAATCACCATTAATACCATTGACATTATAACTATAATCCCTTAATCTAGCATTAATTTTTCCAATAGTACCACTATTATCCTCTAAATCAACACCTTCATTTTGTTCTATAATATCAATAACACTATTCTTAACTCTAAAAGCCTTAGCATAATTAAGTGCTACTGCCACAAAAGTAATATATACAGCTAAAAATATTAATAAAACATATATCATAAAAGTACTACCAAATGCCTCTTTCATTCTTCATCACCTACTTTGAATTAATTATTGATCAACAGCACCATCTGATGTTTCAGTCATTTTTGTAAATGTGTCAACTATCCACTTTCTACCAATAGAATTCTCCCCGCCAAATAAAAACATACCAATTCCTAATACCGCAGCAATTAACACTATAGTAATAACAGTTCCTGATACCTCTCCTGTTGCTTCTTTCATTATTTCAC
>CAMVMQ010000042.1 GCA_947168625.1 uncultured Caryophanales bacterium | reverse complement strand
AAGATAATGACGTGCATATTAGCTATTGAATCAGGTAAAGTAGAAGATATAGTAGTAGTAGATGATTCTATTAAAAAGGCATATGGGTCAGGAGTATATATAGAAGTAGGAGAAGAAATAAAATTAAAAGACTTATTATATGGATTGATGATGCGATCAGGAAATGATGCAGCCTCAATGATTGCTTCTTTTATCGCAGGTGGAGAAGAAGAGTTTGTTACCTTAATGAATCGAAAAGCTAAAGAAATCGGAATGAAAGATACTACCTTTTATAATGCTAGTGGACTTCCTACTCCGCATGGAAATATATCGAGTACATATGATATGGCTTTACTTACAAAGTATGCCATGAATAATGATATTTACAAAGAAATAGTAAAAACAAAAAAATATAAAGTTACAACAAATAAGAAGACTTATATATGGCACAACAAAAACAAACTACTTAGATATGATTTCATTACAGGAGGAAAAACTGGATATACCGAGGAATCAGGTAGAACACTAGTTAGTACTTCAAATATTGATGATATGCATTTAGTAGTTGTTACAATTAGAGACTCTGATGATTGGAATACCCATTTAGAATTATATAACTATGCGAAAGATAATTATGATTCCTATAAGATATTAAACAAGAATAAATTTTATTTACCTGGAGATACATCTTATAATAGTGATACATTATATATAAAAAATGATAGATATCTACTTCTTAAAAAGAATGAAAAAGATAGTGTTACTAGTCATATCCTTATTAATAAAAAGAAAGATTATAAAAATGATGATAAAGTAGGAAAAATAGATATTTTGCTAGGTAATAATGTAGTACTTAGTGAAGATATTTATGTAACAAAAGGTAAAAAGAAAGAAAACAAAAAAACTTTTTCAAAAATTAAGAAGTGGTTTAATGATTAATTATATATGGGCTTTCTTAATAAGTCTTGGAATATTTTATAGTATTTTTAAAGGTGATAATAATATAACTAATACTCTTCTTACTAGTGGAAGTACTTCGATTGACATGATTATCAATATAAGCACGATTATGTGTCTTTGGCTTGGAGTCATGAATATAGCAAGGAAAAGTGGATTATTAAATATTATAGCTAAGAAATTATCTCCACTAATTACTATATTATTTCCTGAAATACCCAAAGGGGATGAGTGCATCAGTTATATATCATTAAATATTGTTATGAATATGTTAGGGTTAGGAAATGCTGCAACTCCATTTGGAATTAAGACCATGAAAGAACTTAAAAGACTAAATAATAAGAAAGACATTGCGTCTAGATCAATGATTACATTTCTAGTTATTAATACTGCTTCTGTTACAATAATTCCTACTACTGTAATCAGTCTTAGATTATTAAATGGTGCAAGAAATTCTAGTGATATAATTACTGCATCAATAATAACCACCTTCCTATCATTAATTATTTCTTTAATAGTGGACCGATTATTTTTCTTAATATGGAGAAGAAAATATGATTAATTACTTAATTCCAACTTTGGTACTAGTTATTATTATATATGGATTATATAAAAAGATAGATATATTTGATACTTTTTTAGAAGGAGTAAAAGAGGGAATAAATACCTCTTATAAGTTATTTCCTACTATCTTTGCCATGGTAATTAGCATAAATCTTTTAACAAGTAGTAATTTAATAGAAGATTTATCAAAAGTATTATTACCAGTATTTAAGATTATTTCCTTTCCACCAGAAGTTCTGCCTTTAGCTCTAATGAAACCAGTATCTGGTTCTACATCCATTGTTATTTTAAATGATATATTGTCAAAATATGGACCTGATTCATATATTGGAAGATTATCATCATTAATAGGGGGATGCACTGATACTACAATATATATTATATCTTTATATTTTGGCACTATTGGAATAAAAAAAATTAGATATGCGCTAATAGTAGGACTACTAGCTGATTTAATATGTTTTATTATTAGTACTTTGGTGACTAATTTATTATTTTAGAGTATCTCTTAGGATATTCTTTTTTTAAGCTAAAAAAAAGCAAGAAAAATGATAATCTTGTATCTAGATATTATTTAAGAAGGATATAATAATAAAATACCCCTTGTTAAATAAAAGATAGTGTGGTAAAATTGAAATAGAAAATGAGGTGTAAAATGAATAGTGATAGTACCATTATGTTTGATGTAAATGAAATAAATGAAAAACTAATTAGAACAACTTTAGAAGATGCAGTAGAGGCTTTAACAGAAAGAGGGTATAATCCTATTAATCAGTTAGTAGGATATATTATATCTGGTGATTTAGGTTATATTTCATCATATAAAGAAACAAGAAATAAATTATCAAAAATAGATAGGTCAACTTTAGTTGAGGTTATTTTAAGAGAATATTTAAAATGAGATATCTAGGAATTGATTTAGGAAGTAAAACCATAGGGCTATCTCTTTCGGATGAAACACTAACTATTGCCTCAGCTTATAAGACCATTTATTTTAATAATGAAGACTATGTAAGTACTATTAAAGATATCAAGAAAGTAGTAGATGAATTTAATATTAGAAAAATAGTTATGGGACTGCCTAAGAACATGAATAATACTCTTGGTGAAAGAGCATTAATTACTCTAAACTATAAAAAACTACTCGAAGATAATCTAAATATAGAAGTTATTACAATGGATGAAAGACTAACTTCAGTTATATCAAATAATGTTTTAATTGAGGCTAATTTATCAAGAAAAAAAAGAAAGAAAAAAGTAGATGGACTAGCAGCACAGATCATACTGCAAGATTATTTAGATAAGGAGAAGAATAAATAATGAAGGAAAATAAATTTAAAATAATTGATAAGAAGGGAAAAGAAGTAGAATTTGAAGTATTATTTACTTTTGAATCAGATGAAACTAAGAAAAATTACATGGTTTATACCGATAATACAACTGATAAAGAAGGTAATACCAGAGTATATGCTTCTATATTTAAACCTGATGCAAAACCTATAGAACTTTTACCAATAGAGACAGAAAGAGAGTGGAAAGTAATTGAAACAATTCTTGAATCTATTCAGGAAGAAAATAAGAAAAAACAAGAAGAAGAAGCAAACTAAAAATAGTAGGGTAAAAGGTAAAAAGAGGTTTAAAAAAGTAATTATTTCTCTAATTGTAATTACAATTTTTGGATTATTATCAATGCTAACTTATTACTTTTATAGTATGAGTAGTGTATCAAATAATAAAGAATTAAAAGAAGTAACTATTAATGAAGGTAGTATTGAAAGCGTTGCCAAAACATTAAAAAGAGAGCATTTGATTAGAAATATTACTATGTTTAAAGTTTATATAAAACTAAGTGGTAAACATAATTTAAAGGCTGGTATTTATGAATTATCAGAAAGTATGAGTACTAAAAAGATTGTTAATAAGTTATTAGAGGGATCAAAGATTAATCCTAATCAGATATCTATTACTTTTAAAGAAGGTATCAATGTCCGTGATTTTGCAAGAATTGTAAGTGATAAGACTTCTAATAATTATGACGATATAATGAATACCTTATTGGATAATACATATATTGATACTTTAATTAGCAAATATTGGTTCTTAACTGATGATATTAAAAATAAAGATATATATTATCCTTTAGAAGGTTATTTATATCCTGATACGTATTTATTTAATAATAAAGAGGTATCTATAAATGAAATTGTTACTAAAGTATTGGACGAAACAGAAAATAAATTGTCTAAATTAAAAGGTGATATTGAAAATAACAAATACAGTATTCATGAGATTATTACATTATCTTCAGTTGTTGAGTTAGAAGTAGCTAATCCTAATGACCGCAAAGATGTTGCAGGCGTTTTCTTAAATAGATTAAACTCTAATAGCGGTTATTCACTAGGAAGTGATGCATCATCATATTACGGAGCAAAAATAGATGACTGGCGAAATGTTCCTCTTACGTATAAAGAGTTAAATGACTGTTCTAATAAATATAATACTAGATGCACATCAAAAGTTGGACTTCCAGTAGGTCCAATATGTAATCCATCTATTGAATCAGTAACTGCTGTACTTCATCCAAATAATCATAATTATTATTATTTTGTAAATGATTGCTCTGGAAAATTATATTTAAGTGAAAATGAGAAAGTTCACATAAATACTATTAATAAACTAAAAAGAGAAGACAATTGGTGTGCTTAAAAATAGTTATAAAGTCATAGAAATATGACTTTTTTTAGCAGTTGGTTTACAAATGTTATATATTTTGATATACTATAGTAAAGTTAGTAATAGAAAAGGAGAGTAGTTATTGACTTAGCGCCAGACTAAAAATAGTTAACGAGGAAAGTAGTTTATCGAATGTTCGGCGGATGCTACTTTGGGCTAAAGCTCATTAGGTTATTTACAAAAAGTAAAATCAAAATTACTACAAAAAAATAACTAAAAGCAGGAAGTGAGGTTTTATTATGTGCGGCATAGTTGGTTATGTTGGCAAAGAAAAAGGTATTTCTAAAGTTATGACTGGTCTTAAATCTTTAGAGTACCGTGGTTATGATTCATCTGGCATTGCATATGTTAAAGATGATCAAATTAAAGTTATAAAAAAAGAAGGACCGATTGTTAATTTAGATAAATGTATTGATTATAATGAAGATATAGATATGGCTATTTCTCATACAAGGTGGGCCACTCATGGTGGAGCAAATGATGTTAATGCCCATCCTCATCAAGTAGGGAAAATCACACTAGTTCATAATGGTATTATTGAGAATTACCGAGAGTTAAAAAAAGAATTAGAACAATTTGGTTACAAATTTAAAAGTGAAACTGATACAGAAATAGCAGCAGCTTATCTTGATTATTTATATAATAAAAATAAAGATATGTTAAAGAGCTTAAAGGAACTTACTAATATATTAAAGGGAAGTTATGCTTTTAATATAATATGTGCTGATGATAAAGAACATATTTATGGAATAAGAAAAGATAGTCCGTTAATTGTAGGATTAGGTAAAGAAGAAAATATTTTAGCAAGTGATATACCCGCTATTATTCATGTGACTAATAAGTACGTACTGTTAGATAATTATGATATAGCTAAAGTTAATAAGAATAATGTTATCTTCTATAACAGAGATTTAAAAGAAATAAAGAAAGAAGTAAGAGAATTCAATTTTGATAACGAGGCTATTAGTAAAAATGGTTATGATCATTTTATGCTAAAAGAAATAAATGAAGAAGCTGATGTAGTTAAAAAGCATTTAAATATTTACACAAAAGATGATAAAGTAAGGGATTTATTTGATTTAAGTAAATACAAAAATATTGATATTGTTGCTTGTGGGAGTGCATCTTTCGCAGGTCAAATAGGCAAATACTATATTGAAAAATATAAAAATATTAAAACGACAGTATATTTTGCTTCGGAATATCGTTATCAAAAGAATTTCTTTGGTAAAGACACTTTAGTATTATTAATATCTCAGTCAGGTGAAACAGCGGATACTTTAGCGGCTTTAAAACTAGCAAAAGAAAATGATATTGATACTCTAGCTATTGTTAATAGGAAAGATTCATCAATTGCTAGAGAAGCTAAATATGTAGTTTATACTGAAGCTGGTATTGAGATAGCTGTAGCTACGACTAAAGCATATCTATCGCAGATTATTGTTCTATTATTAATGGCAGTAAGTAATACAAGTATGGAGAAGAAAGCAATAGAAGATTTGAAATTGCTTCCTAATTTAATCACCAAGTATATTAACGAATATGACTATGAAAAAATAGCTAAAGACGTATCACAAAAAGAGCATGTCTTTTACTTAGGAAGAGGAATAGATTATTATTTAGCAATGGAAGGTAGTTTAAAACTAAAAGAAATATCTTATATTCACAGTGAGGCATTTCAGGCAGGAGAATTAAAACATGGTAGTATTTCACTAATTGATAAAGATTTTGGAGTTATTAGTATTGTTACAGATAAAAGTATTAAAGAAAAGACAATAAGTAATCTAAAAGAAGTGTCAGCAAGAGGTGCAAAAATAATTACTATTACTAATGTCGAAGATGACTTTTATGATGAAGGAATAGTAATAGGTGATTATGATGAAATATTAAATCCACTTCTTTGTATCATTCCAATGCAAATGCTTGCATATAACACAGCAAAATTAAAAGGTTGTGACATTGATAAACCAAGAAATTTAGCTAAATCAGTAACTGTAGAGTAGCTTAGTGCTGCTCTTTTTTTGACATAAAAAATCTTTTGTGATATTCTATTAAACAGTTTAAGGGAGGAATACCATGGAACTGTATGATAAAGAAAATAAAAAATATACATTTAATTTAAATAATTTACTAGGTGAAGGAAAAACTGGTTATGTATATAAAATAAGTGACAGTGAATGTCTAAAGATATCTAAAGGATATCAAGACTATTTATTTGATAGTAGAGTATTTGATATATTAAAAGAATCTTACCTTTCTAGTGTAGTAAAACTAGGTGTTCCATTTTATTTACTAAATGAAATAGCAGCATATACGATGGAATATTGTGAAGAAAGTAAAGAGAGCATTTTAGATATGCCATTTGAATATACATTGGATAATTTGGATAGTCTATACAGGGATATTCAAATTCTTACTAAATATAATATAATAACAAACGATTTATATGCTGATAATGTTGTCATAGGAGATAATCAAATAAAAATAGTTGATTGTGATAATTATGAATTTAATAGAAATAATCTTTATCTTTTGGCTAAAAACGTCGATAATTTATTATATACTTTTTATGGCATATATAAGAAAGCACTAATAAAAAAAGAAATAGATTTAGAAGAGAATATGATTGGAAATATGACTGTAGACAATTATCTTTATGAATATTTATTTTATAATCATGATGAAAATATTAGTCCAGCTTTTATATTAAAAAGGAAAATAGGAAATATAAAAAGACCAATTGAATTATTTCAAAAGAAAATTAGTTAAGTGAT
>CAMVMQ010000041.1 GCA_947168625.1 uncultured Caryophanales bacterium | reverse complement strand
TGATAGTAGTGTTTGTGCTTAGGGAAAAAATAACCTAAGGCAGGAAACTGACGGCCTATTTAATACCTAAAGATTTCCATGGTATTAAGTAGATAAAGTGCCACAGAGACGAATCTACTTGGAAACAAGTAGGATGAAACGAGGTAAACCCCGCAAGCGAGAAACCCAAATTTGGTAGGGGAACTATCCGAAGAGAATTGAATCAAAGGATAGATGACTTATGTCATAGATAAATATTTACCGCCTAGTAATAGGTACAGAACATGGCTTATAAGATTTATTATTATTAAGGAGTTTTATGAAAAATATTGGTATAAAATTAAAAACAAAAAGGGAAGAAAACGGTCTTTCTGTCGAAGAGGTAGCAGAAGATTTAAAGATGCGACCTAGTCAAATTACTAGTATTGAAGAAGGAAAAATAGAAGATTTTAAAGATGTCTTTTATTTAAAATATTTTATTCGTGATTATGCTAAATATCTCGGATTAGATGGAGAAAAAATCCTAGATGAATTCAACGAATATTTATTTGATATTACCTCTAAGATACCAGTTAATCTAATTAATGAAGCAAAAGATAAAAAAGAAGAAGATAAAGTATCTTCTCCATATACAATTGAAAAAAAGAATAAAATTAAAATTCCTAAACTAGTAATAGTGATAGCTGGAATAATTATTCTTATAATAGTAGGCTATATTATAGCAAGTAATTATAAAGGTAATGATTTTAAAAATGATAATATTACTTATAATATAAGGAGATAGAAATGAATAAAGCAAATAAAATAACTATGTCGAGAATAATACTGTCACTAATTATCATCATCTTACTTTTATTTCCTTTTCATGAAGTAGGAGTGGATTTTCCAACCTATCTAATAAAAGGAAGAATTGTTGTTGACATTAAATACATTATTGCAGGAGTACTATTTATAATAGCTTCTCTTACCGATTTTTTTGATGGATATGTTGCAAGAAAGTATAATATAGTAACTGATTTTGGCAAGATGATAGATGCAATATCTGACAAGTTACTTACAAACTCTGTCTTAATAATACTTTCCTGTGAAGGTAAAATTAGTCCAGTAGTAGCAGTGGTAATAATAATGCGTGATATTGTTGTTGATTCTATTAAGATGGTTGTTGGTAATAAAGGAAAAGCAGTAGCAGCTATTTATTTAGCTAAAGTAAAGACCGCTACATTAATGGTAGGTATTGTTTTAACATTATTTTATAATTTGCCATTTGAAATAATACCAATTAGAGTATCAGATTTTCTGTTAGCAGTAGCAGCAATTCTATCAATAATAACTGGCGTCAAGTATTACATTATGGCAAAACCATTTTTAACTGAAAGATAACTATTTGAGAAGAATTTAATTCTTCTTTTCTTTTTGCCACCTAAAGGTGGGTAAATTAACTATCGTTAATTTAATCCTTCTACAAATATTTTCTAGTATAAATATGCAAAATAAAAATAGCAAACAAATGTACGAAATAGTGTTGACAATTAAATAAAAATATAGTAAAATTAATATGTAATTAAGGAAAGTAAACAAAAGGAGAAGAAAAAATGGCAAAAATAGTTGATAAAGACGATGCTTTAAGTGCAGTTTTAGCTGACATTGAAAAACAATTTGGAAAAGGAGCAATAATGAAATTAGGAGAACAGGAACACAAAGAAGTTGAAGTATCTCCTAGTGGCAGTTTAAGTTTAGATATTGCTTTAGGAGTAGGTGGATACCCTAAGGGAAGAATAATAGAGATATATGGACCAGAGTCTTCTGGTAAAACAACTTTTGCTCTTCATGCAATTGCAGAGATACAAAAAAATGGAGGAAGAGCAGCATTTATTGATGCTGAACACTCCCTAGATCCAGTTTATGCACACAATTTAGGGGTTAATACTGATGAATTATTACTATCACAACCAGATACTGGAGAGCAAGCTCTAGAAATATGTGATGCTCTTGTTAAGAGTGAAGCTGTATCGATAATCGTAATTGACTCTGTAGCAGCTCTAGTTCCACAAGCTGAAATAGATGGAGAAATGGGAGACTCCCATGTCGGACTTCAAGCAAGACTAATGAGTCAGGCTCTAAGAAAATTATCAGGTTCAATTAATAAGACCAAAACAATAGTAATATTTATAAATCAATTGAGAGAGAAAGTAGGAATAATGTTTGGTAACCCAGAGACAACTCCAGGTGGAAAAGCACTTAAGTATTATGCATCAGTAAGACTTGACATACGTAGAGGAGAACAGTTAAAAATAGGCTCTGATGTTGTTGGTAATAAAACCACAATTAAAGTAGTTAAAAACAAAGTAGCACCACCATTTAAAATAGCAACAGTAGATATTATGTATGGAGAGGGTGTATCTAAACAAGGAGAATTATTAGATTTAGCATCAGACGTCAATATAGTAGAAAAAACAGGTGCTTGGTATGCCTATAAAGGAAATAAAATTGGCCAAGGTAAAGAAAATGCCAAAGCGTTTTTAAAAGAAAATCCTAAAATAGAAGAAGAAATAGAAAAAGAAGTAAGAAAACATTATAATATTTCTACTTCTAAGAAAGAAAGACTAGAAGACAAAAAAAGTGAAAAAAATAAGGAATAATAACTATTCCTTTTTTCATTGTCATATGATAAAATATAGATGTGATTAATTATGAAGAAATGTTTGGTAATTTATAACCCTAATTCAGGTAAGTATAATAAAGAATTAACTCTTCCAAAAATAAAAAAAATACTTGAAGAGCATGATTACGAAGTTAAAATAAGAAAAACAGAATATAAGGGACAAGCCACTGAAATAGTAAGTACTTGTTCTTTTGAAGATTTAATAATATCAATAGGAGGAGATGGTACTTTTAATGAAGTAATGACAGGAAATTTTCAAAGAAAAGAAAGACTTTTATTGTGTCATTTACCATCAGGTACTACTAACGATATAGGAACTATGTGGGGTTATGGTAAGAATATACTTAATAATCTAAAACTTGCCCTAGATGGAAAAGTAAAAAGAATAGATATGTGTACTATTAATGGCCATCCTTTTGTCTATTCGGCGGGTTTTGGTAAGTTTATGACTATTCCTTATGAAACTCCTAGAAAGCTAAAGAAAAGACTAGGACATCTTGCCTACATAAGAGAAGGAATTAAAGATTTCTTCCATAAAGTTAAACTATACGATATAACATATAATGTAAATGGTGAGGAATATCGTGGACTATTCTCTTTTGCACTAATTACTAATGCCAATAGAGTAGCAGGTATCAATAATTTTTATAAGGATATTAAATTAAATGATAATCAATTTGAAATACTTATGTGTAATATTACAAAACTAAGAGATGTTGTAAAGACATTATATTTCTTTGCTAGATATGATGCCAGTAAAATACCAGGTTTTTATTTTTATAAGACTGATAATTTTAAGTTCAAATTTAATGAAGAACTTAAAATACCGCTTTGTATTGATGGGGAATCATTTAATGATTTAAAAGGAGAGTACGAAATAAAAATAGATCATGATATCAAAGTATTAATGCCATCTAAAAATATTAATAATTTATTTATAAAAGAAAAGAATAACTAAATAAAGTTATTCTTTTTGCTCTCTTTCAATTATATCTCTAACAGCAAATACCCCTGCCGTTCCTGTTCCAACTATTACTATATCATGCTTCATTTAACCCCTCTAATATAATTCATTAAATTTTTAATAAAAATAGTCGGTGAAACAGAAAAAAAATAAGGAAATCCCTATTTTTAAAGAAATTACAAATTAATGGTGCGAGTGTCGTAGATATCTACAACTTTTCACAAGTACGAATGATACAAATATCACTCACTAATAAGAATATAGCACATTTTTTGATAAATTTGAATAGTTTTACACAAAAAAGTTAAAAAGTATGATATAATAACTCCCACATTGGGGGAATATTATGTCAAGTTTAAGAGTTGGATATTTATTTAAGAAAAAATACATAAATTATCAAGGCAAAAAATATGAAGTATTTGAATTTATTGATTATGTTTCAGGTATTGGTTTTACTAATACTCATAATAATGACATATGTAATGTTTTAAGTGGAAATAATGCTGGTGTATATGCTAGTTTTATTAACGAAGATGCAAATGAAGGTGAATATGTCTTTTTAAGTGATGATATTGATAAAGCAATTAAAGATAATGAAAATAGCGTAGATTTTATAGAAATTAGAAAAAAAAGAATATCAAAGACTGCAAAATATTATTTAAGAAATGATAAAAGTACAGGATTAACTCAATTATTGAATAGAGATTTAATATCTTACTTACAAAAAGAAGATAAAAAAGGACAATCAGATTTTGACGAAGAGGAATTTGAAAAGACTAGCGATATATCATCTATGTATTCGTCAATTAAGAAAACAATAATTTCACAGGACGAACAAATAATGCAAATATTAACTGCACTATTTAAAAATCAAAAAGTTGTTAATTCTGATTTAGATATGGATTTAATAGCCAAATTAAAAGAAAACATTTTAATTTACGGTTCTACTGGAACTGGTAAAACAGAAATTCTAAAAAGAATCTCTAAATTGTATAATATACCTCTAGTTATTGAAGATGCCACTTCACTTTCTGAAACAGGTTATCAAGGAAGAAAAATAACTGATATGCTTGAAGATTTATGCCTTGCAGCTGATAATGACATTGAACTTGCAGAAAAAGGTATTTTAGTAATTGATGAATTTGATAAACTTGCTGAAAAATCTGAAGATAATCAATCTCACGTTTCTAGGTTAGGAGTTCAAAGATCACTATTAAAATTACTTGATGGAACATTATTCTATTTTGGTGATAAAAAATTTGATACATCTAAATTAACAGTTGTTGCATTAGGTGCCTTTACTGGTATAATTGATGAAAAAAAACAAAATAGTGGTAATACCATTGGTTTTGGAAGTAATAACATGGGGAAAAAAGTAAATTACGATGATTATAGCAAAATTAGTAGTAATGATTTTATTAAATATGGTATTATGAGAGAATTAATTGGTAGATTTTCTAAAACTATTGCAATGAATCCATTATCAAAAGAAGATATAATTAAAATATTAAAAGAATCTGATTTTAGTCCATTAAATACATATAAGAAATTATTTGATATGTTAGAAGTTAATTTTGATTTTAGTGATGAATTTATTGAATATATTGCTGAACTTGCTATATCTAAACAAAGTGGTGCTAGAAGTTTAAAAACAGTGTTTGATGATTGCATAAGTAGTGCTTTATTTAGAATATTTGCTGGTGAATATTCAAGTATTTCATTAGTAAAACCTGATATTGAAAATAATAAACCTTATATTTTAACTAAAACAATTGAGAAAAAACATGGATTATTTGGAAGAAAATAAAAGACAGTTGCATTGATAATATGTGACCGTCTTTTTAATATTATTTTGTTTCTATTAAATGTTTACTTGCATTTATTTGTTTTTGCAGTATTTCTAATTCCTTGATACCATTATTGTTTTTTAATATTTCCATCTGATTTCTGGCAGATTCATTTAATTTAACTAATCTTTCACCTTGACTAATTCCTAGTTTGATAAACTCAGCGTTAGAATTTTCTAAATTATTTAATATTACCAAATGAAGTAGATCAGTATAATCTCTCATATTTCCATCCTCTGCAAGTTTTGGATTGTTTTCTCTCCATTCTTTTGCAGTCATACCAAATAATGCAACATTTAAAACATCAGCTTCCTCGGCATATGCAAATTTCTTTTGCTTTTCAGTTAGTGTTGGCACTATATAATTTTTTACAGCATCAGTATGAACTATATAATTAGTTTTAGATAAAATACGATTAGCGTGCCATTCTATCTTTTCTTGATATGCTTCATTTTTCTTTAATCTTTCAAACTCCTTAATTAAATATAGTTTAAATTCTGGACTTAACCAACTAGCAAATTCAAATGCTATATCAGGATGAGCAAATGTTCCAATACTATATTTTCCACCTTTAGAGTATATTCCAATGGCATTAGTTCTTTGTATCCATCTCTTTGGACTTAAAGTAAATGATGGATATCCAACTTCATTGATTTTAATTTCACTGAATTCCGTGAAATTAAAATTTTCATTATTTAATTGTTCCCATAAACCTATATAATCAAAAGTTCCTTTATTACTCATCCAATGAATAATTACATTCGCAGGATTTTCTGGATTAGAATATTTTGCTAAATCAGTTAATGATATATAATCAACATCACCAATTCGTATAATTCCAACCTTATTGTTTTTAACATCTATCTCTGTTTTTACTAAATTATTTTTCATAAGTTTACTCCCTTCTTAATAAATTATTATAAAGTTTAAAAGATATAACTTTTACTTTAATTGTAACATAAAATTGCAGACTTTTATTAGTATTTTACATATTTATAAATATTTACTTAATGACAAAATATTTAACCCCCTAGGTATTTTGACACAAGTATCAAAATTACCAGTGGGTTTCTATAATGCACAAAAAATCAGTCATATTTCAGACTGATGTATATAAAAGTTCGAATAGTTCGAACAGATTCGTCACTGGTGGAGTCGAGGGGATTCGAACCCCTGTCCGGAAATAATGCCAATAACCGTCTACAAGATTAGTAGATTATTAATTTCATAAGTAAATAGACAATCTACCATCAAATTTACTTACTAGTTTAAAAGTATTCGTTATGAAGTCTAAACATAAATCATAATATAGTCTGCTTTATAAGTTCCTTTTCATTCTCACAGACAAAGAATGAGAGGAACCTGCCGTAGCTAATTAAGCGTAAACAGCAGCGTTTCTATAGCTGTTTCCAGTTATGTTTAATTTATCCTATTACGTAGGAAATGCGTCTTGCAAGTTATAAACAAATATTTTCGTCGAAGCCAAAAACGACCCCATATCCACTCAAAATTGTACCAAACAATTGTTCTTTTGTCAATTTTTTTATATAAATTTAT
>CAMVMQ010000040.1 GCA_947168625.1 uncultured Caryophanales bacterium | reverse complement strand
AGAAATTGATATAAATGAAAAAATGAAATTTTAAAAAAAGTGTCAAATAAGTGTAAAGTTTGGAGAAAAATATCAAATATATGCTATAATCGAATTGATAATGAATGGTAGGTAGAGTACTATTATTTGTTACTTAATAGGAGGTGTTATTCTTAGGGGATTTTGTGGGTTAAACATAATAATTAGTAGTAATATACAAGAAAGGAATGATTGATGATGAAAAAGAAATATATAAAATTAATTAAAATATTTTTAGCAGTAATTATGGTATTTTCACAACTTTCTAATGCAACAGTTGTTTTTGCTAATGAAATATTGGATACCGATATTACTCTTAATAATGATGAAAATAATGATAATATTGTTAATGATGATGGTGTTCAAGTAGATGAACCAAGTAATGATGAAGAGACTAATGTTAATGATGAAGATAAGGATAATGATATAGAACCTGCTATTGATGAGGATTCTGATAAAGAGGAAAATCTTGATGAGATAGATGATAATACTTTAGAAGAAAACTTTGATGAAGAAGAAAATAATAAAGAAAATGAACCTACGGAATCTGATTCTAAGGATGAATTTAATTCTGATGATTTAAAAGCAATTTTAGATGCTTACTTAAATAAAAGTGAGCTATCAGAAGAAATAATTAACCTTCTTATTCAAAAAGGTGCTCCTAGTACTTTAGAAGGTGAGTTTACTGAAATTACTTTTGATGACATAATGTTTGTCAATGAATTATTAAAAGAAAATAGTGATACTGAAAGTGAAAGAGAAGATAATTCTAA
Organism: uncultured Caryophanales bacterium; assembly: GCA_947168625.1. GTDB lineage: Bacteria > Bacillota_I > Bacilli_A > RF39 > UBA660 > CAG-302. Next base: position 6,535 of record CAMVMQ010000040.1, on the reverse strand, counting down.
TCTTAAGCTATTATTAGGTGACACTCCAGTTGAAGTTACAATTGGTGATACTTTTGAAGTAAAAGTTCTTATATCTAATGAAGAAATTGTTGGAGAAAATGAAGAAAGTTCAGAAGATGTAATTTCTGATTTTATTGATGGTATTGAGGGTGTTATTACTACTAATGATAATTTGAAATTAATAGATGTATCTTTTGATACTTTTGAAGGCGCTTTTAATGAAGAAGGTATGTTTGCTGCTTGTGGTGGTGAATATGGTGATGACAATGGTAATATTTTGACTCTTACTTTTGAGGCAATACTAGAAGGAGTTGGAGAAGTTACTATTAGTGGAAAGACAGCTAAATATTTGAATATTACTGATTTTGAGAATTTAACTTTTAGTACTACAGTTATACCTAAAGAAGAGGAAGGTCTTATTTCAATTATTAGTGATGTTGGAGAATTCGATAAAGAGTTTAATAAGGATGTTTTAGAATATACTCTAACTGTGCCTTATGATACAAATGAAGTTACTTTATCAGGTGCACTTGCTAGCACTTTAAGTAATGTTGAAGGACTCTCAAGTTATACCCTAGAGGGTGATAAAACTGAAGTATTAGTTACTGTTACTAATTCAGATGGCACTACTACGGTGTATAAAATTAATATTATAAGAGAAGCTAAAGAGGAAGAGCAAGTTATGGAAGTATCAGTTGTTAATGATACTCCAGTTGTAGCACCAATTGTTTATTATGTATATTCTTCGAATAATTATTTGAAGAGCCTTAATATTAAAGATTACGATCTTAGTTTTGATAAGGATACTTTGGAATATAAGATAAAAGTTAAAAGTGATGTTAGCTCTCTTGAAATAACTGCTATTCCTGCTGATTATCGTTCAAGAGTAGAAATAAGTGGTAATGAGAATTTTGAAGAGGGAAAAAATACTGTTACTATTAAAGTTACTGCAGAAAATGGCGATGTTAGGGAATATAAATTAATAGTTGACAAGGCTGTTAAAGAGACTGTTGAGGAAGAAGAAGACTCTAGCAATGTTGAAAAGATTATCATTATTATACTTATTATTCTTGTAGTTCTTGGTTTAGTATATCTTATCTTTAAGAAGGATGATGGTGAAATGTCAAAAGAGGATAAGGAAAGTCCTAATAAAGATTTTAGAAATAATAATTCAAATTATAATAGTAGAAAAAATGATAAAACAAAAGAGGACCATGATAAGAAAAATAAAAAAGAAAGGTAAAATCTCTTTCTTTTTTTTTGCTTATGTGGTATCATTATCTTGATAATAGGGAGAGTGCACTATGAATAGAAAGGGTCAAGCATTAGTGGAATTTATTTTAATATTACCAGTATTTATTTTAATGCTCTTTACTATTATAGATTTTGGCTTTATTATAAGTAAGAAGAATGAACTTGAAAATGTTAGTGTCGATGTTGTTACGATGATTAATGATGGCAAGGATATGAATGAAATAAGTAAAATATACCCTGATATTAATGTTGAAGTTGATGATAAGGATGACTATTCCTTAGTTAAAATATCTGATGATGTTGATATTATGGCTCCTGGTCTTAATCTTGTATTAGGAGATGTTTATAATGTTGTTGTAGAGAGGAAAATTAGCAATGTCACTAAATAGAAAGGGTCAATCTCTTGTTATGTTTGTGCTTGTAATACCAATTATTATTTTGATACTTGTAAGTATTTTTGATGTTGGTAATGCTCTTTATGAGAAAAATAGACTTTCTAATACTAATTATTTAGCTGTTAATTATGCTTTAGATAATATTGGTAGTATTAGTGTGGATGATGTTATTGATTATGTTTTAAATAATACGGATAATATTTCTAGTTATGATGTTGTACTTGATGATGATAGGGTAGAGATTGAAATTAATAAAGAGATACATGGTTTGATTAGTGAAAACATTAATTTAATTAATGTTAAAAGTAGGTATATTGGTACGATTAGGGATAATAAAAAGAATATAGAGAGGATTAAGTGATTTAAATGGCAGGAAAAATTATTAGTGTTTCTTCAGTTAATGGTGGAGTTGGTAAAACTACTACTGTTCTTGATTTGGCTGGTATTTATTCGCTTATGGATAAAAAAGTTTTAATTGTTGATATGGATTTATATTCTGGTGGAGTAGCAGTGTCTCTTGATGTTAAAAATAAAAAAGATATATTTATGATGATCGATAGTATGGCTAATAATAGATTTACTACTTTAAAAGATTATGTTACTGCATATAATCGTAATATTGATATTTTAGCTTGTCCTAGGGATCCTCGAGAAGCTATGAAGATTGAGAGTAGGTTTATTCCGACAATATTTGATTTGGCTAAAAGAGAATATGATGTAGTACTAGTGGATACACATCATGTTTTGGATGAAATTAATCTTACAATTATAGATTATTCTTATATGACTTTGTTTATTATTATTAATGATTTAGTTAATTTTAAGAATATGAAGAGTCTACTTAGTATTTTCAAAGATACAGATAAGAAAAATTATCTTATTCTTCTTAATAATTCTAGGGATACTGGTAAGGATTATACTAGTATTTATGATATTAGGACTATGATAGGTGGAAATATTGATTATACAATATCGAGAAATTTTTATATTAAGAATATTGATAAATATGTGATGAATGGAGAAATTTTAACGCTTAATAAAAGTATTAATACTTTTCACTCTGGAGATATTTCAAATATGAAGAAAATGGCTCTTGATTTGATTGATGATCGACATAGGAAGGAGGATATATAATGGCTAAGAAAAGTTTAACTGAGGCTTTTGAGGTTAAACCTAGAAATAATTATTCTTCAAATAATGTTAATGATTATGAAATCTTTAATGATAAGGGTTTACTTGATGAACTTAGGGTTAAAATTGTTCAAAATTTAATTGAAGAGAATATTCCTAATGATGAATTATTAGATGATTATATCAATAACGAGATTAATAAAACACTTACTGGTTATGATCTTAGTACTTTGGAAAGAGGACATATTTTTAATCTTATTCAAAATGAAATTATGGGATATGGCCCTATAACTCCTCTTTTAGAGGATAATGCTATTACGGAGATTATGGTTAATGCTCCGAATGAAATTTATGTTGAGATAGATGGTAAAATATCTAAAGATGAGACAGTTTCTTTTATTAATGATAAGCATATTATTAGGACTATTCAGAGGATTGTGCAGCCGCTTGGTAGAACAATTGATGCTGCTAATCCGATGGTTGATGCTAGACTTAGGGATGGTTCAAGACTCAATGCTATTATTCCTCCTTTAAGTTTAAAAGGACCCGTGCTTACAATTAGAAAATTTAATAAGAAATTAGAGAGTATTGAGGAATTACTTAGAAAAGGTACTCTTACTGTTAATATGGCAAGATTTTTAGAAGCCAGTGTTATGTCTAAACTTAATATTATTATTTCTGGTGGTACTGGTAGTGGTAAAACTACTCTTCTTAATATTTTATCAGGTTTTTTAGGTGAAGATGAGAGAATTATTACGATTGAGGATGCTGCTGAACTTAGGCTTCATCAGAGACATGTTATCTCTCTTGAAACAAGACTTACGAATTATGAAGGAGAAGGAGAAGTAACAATTCGTGATTTAGTTCGAAATTCTCTTCGTATGCGTCCAGATCGTATTATTGTCGGTGAAGTAAGAGGTAAAGAAGCTTTTGATATGATGCAGGCTATGAATACTGGTCATGAAGGGTCGCTTACTACTTTGCATGCTAATAATCCTGTTGATTCTTTAAATAGACTTGAGACAATGATTTTAATGAATGAAATGGAGATACCAGTATCTGCGGTTCGTGGGTATATTGAGAATGCTATTGATCTTATTGTACAAATAGATAGGTTATCTGATGGCAAGAGAAAGATTACTTCAATAAGTGAAGTGGTTGGAATGAAGGATGGTAATATTAATTTGAGAGAGATTTTCTCATTTAAACAAACAGGACTATCTGAAGATAATAGTGTTATGGGGGAATTTGGTGTATATAAAAGAAAACCTTTAGTAATGAATAAGTTAGAGAGAAATGGTTTTGGAGATATTATTAATATATTTAAATAAAGATATATAGAAAGGGGATTGTACTTATGAAAGTGTTTATTTTATTTGAAATAGTATTTTTTATAATATTATTTGTAATTATATTCCTTTTTTTGAAGGTATATAGTGCAAACAAATTTGTTAGAAGAATTAGTTTATATAGTATTAATCCTCTTAAAGATGATAAGATGTCTTTTTATGATAGAGTAGCGAACAAATATCTTGATTTTGTTAAAAAATTCAGATTAATAATTAAGAAAAGTAGTTATTTTAGAATGAGAAGTAAAAAATATGAAAATTTAATTAAGTATCAAGATCGTGGGAAGATAGAGGCAATTGATTTTATTACTAATAAATTTGTTATAGCAGGATTGTTTTTGCTTCTTGCTGTTATATCTCAAATAATTATTATACGTCCTTTTGGAATATGGAGATGTCTTCTTAATTTATTATTTGGATATTATTTGTTGGATATTTATTTTTTCTTTTATCATAAGAAACAAACTAAACTTGTGGGTAATGAATTACTTAGAGCAGTAATTATTATGAATAATGCTTTTAAGGCAGGAAAGAGTACTCTTCAGGCTTTAGAGATTGCTTCGAATGAACTTCCTTATCCTATTAATGATGAGTTTAAAAAGATGTATTTGGATATGAGGTTTGGATTATCTGTTGATACGACTTTTGATCGATTTGCTAAAAGAGTTGGAATAGAGGAAGCGGTTTATTTATCTTCGTCGTTATCAATTCTTAATAAGACAGGTGGTAATATTGTTGAAGTATTTTCTTCAATAGAGAGAACATTATTTGACAAAAAGAAACTTAGTGAAGAATTAAAGAATATTTCGTCTGCTCCTAAGGTTGTTGTTTATATTTTATTTGCAGTACCTATTATCTTTTCTTTGATTATATTTGCTTTAAATCATAATTATTTTAAACCTTTAGTTAGTTCTCCTTTAGGGTATGCTATTATTGGTATTATTATTATTATGTTTTCAATATATGTATTTCTTCTTCGAAGAATTCTAAGAATAGAGGTGCAGTAATTATGTTAAAGAAAAAAGGAAATCTTTTTCTTAGAAATTTATTTAATAAGAAGAGATTAAAGAAAATTGATGATAAAATATGTTTATTAGGTGTTTCTTCTAAATATACGGCTGAATCTTTCTTGTTTATAAAAATAATTACTTCTGTTGTTATCTTTTTGATTATTTTTATGGAATTTAGGTATGGCTATATATTGGCAATTGTTATTAGTATTGTTTATTATTCTTTGTTTGATAAGTTTGTTCTTGATAATAAGATTAAAGAGAGAAGTAAGAAACTTGATAATGAAGGAATATATTTTTTTGAAGTTCTTACTTTATCACTTCAGACTGGAAGAAATTTGGGGGAAGCTTTAAATGTAACTACTAGTAGTATTGATAGTGAATTATCAAGGGAGTTTAAAGAAGCACTTAGAGAGACGAAGTATGGTAAAAGTCTTTCGGAAAGTTTAGCAGATATGCAAAAGTATATTCCATCTGATAATATTAATAATATTATTCTTACTTTAACTGAGGCTAATATGTATGGAAGTAGCATTATCGATACAATGTATGAGCAGGTTGATTATTTAAGGGAAAAGAGGAAGATGGAGGTAAAGAGTGCCATTGCTAAGATTCCAACAAAAATTAGTGTTATTTCGGTATTTTTCTTTATTCCTTTGCTTTTACTTATTATTTTAGGACCTGTTTTATTAAAATATCTTGGTTAGGTTCTTGACCTTGATGAAAAAAAATAGTATTATAATGAAGTAATAAAAAAAGGAGAGATATTTATGTCAGGACATAGTAAATGGTCGACGATTAAGAGAAAGAAGGGGGCTATTGATAGCGAAAGAAGTAAAGTATTTCAGAAACTTGCTAAAGAGTTATTTGTGGCTGCTAAAAGTGGGGATGCAAACCCAGAAAATAATTCGGCATTAAGAATGGTAATTGAAAAAGCTAAGGCCGAAAATATGCCTAAGTCAAACATTGAATCTGCTATTAATAAGGCTAAAAATAAGGGTAATGATGAGAGTTATGAGGCTGTTAGATATGAAGGATATGGTCCTGGTGGTATTGCTCTAATGATTGATTGTCTTACTGATAATAAGAATAGAACTGCTGGTTTTGTAAGAAGTACTTTATCAAAAAAAGGTGGTAATCTTGGTACTGATGGTTCAGTTAGTTACTTATTTGAGAGAAAGGGTGTTATTGTTCTAGAAAAGGAATATGATGAAGATAAACTTATAGAAGATGTACTCGCTCTTGATATTCTTGATTTTGTATCAGATGATGATAGTTATACTATTTATACTGATCCAAATAGTTTTATTAGTGTTAAGGACGCTTTGACAAATATGGGGTATGATAAATTTATTGTTAGTGAAGTTACATTTGTACCAAATAATTATATTTCTTT
>CAMVMQ010000039.1 GCA_947168625.1 uncultured Caryophanales bacterium | reverse complement strand
AATACTCCATCTAATTTGCTTAATCTATGTATTATTTTAGCTAGTTATATGACAAGCCTTGGACTTAATATTAATCTTGAAGATGCTAAAGATAAAGTCACAAAATCATTAGAAGATAAAACAGCCTATAAGAAATTCTTAGAGTTTATCAAGTATCAAAATGGTGATATCAAGAAGTTACCAAAAGCCAAATATACTTATGAGATAAAGAGCGATAGAAAAGGATATCTAGGAAAAATATCATCTCTTGAACTGGCTCGTTTATCTGGAGAATTAGGAGCTTCAAGAAAGAATAAAGAGGATAAAATCGATTACTCAGTAGGTATATTAATTAATAAAAATCTAAATGATAAAGTAAATAAAGGAGATACAATTATCACACTACATACTAATAAAAAAGAATTACCAATAATAAAAAAAGATAAATTATTTACTATAACCGAAAATAAAGAACCATATAAATTAATTTATGGAATAATTAAGAATTAATAGATTTACAAATAATCAAAATTATAGTATGATATAAAACATGAAAGAAGGTATAAAGTGGAAAAGATGACAATGGATAAAATGGTTAATTTATGCAAACAATATGGATTTATCTTTCAAGGAAGCGAAATATATGGAGGACTTGCTAATACATGGGATTACGGTCCTTTAGGTACGAGACTAAAAAATAATGTTAAAGATGCATGGCGTAAAAGATTCATACAAGAAAGAGAGAACGCTTATGAATTAGATGCAGATATTTTAATGCATCCTAAAGTATGGAAAGCATCAGGACACATTGATTCATTTTCTGATCCTCTTGTGGATTGCCGTGAGTGTAAGACCAGATTTAGAGCAGATGATTTAATAAATGACTATTCAAATAGTTCAATTGGAGACACTCTTACTAATGAAGAAATGGTAAAATACCTAAAAGATAATAAAGTTCCATGCCCAAAATGTGGAAAATCCAATTTTACAGATATTAGGCAGTTTAAACTAATGTTTGAAACATATCGTGGAGTAACTGAGGAATCTAAAAATGTTGTTTATTTAAGACCAGAGAATGCACAAGGAGAATATGTGAACTTTCTTAACGTTCAAAGAAGCATGCGAGCTAAATTACCATTTAGTATTGGACAAATAGGAAAAGCATTTCGTAATGAAATCACTCCAGGTAATTTTACTTTTAGAACAATTGAATTTGAACAAATGGAATATCAAACATTTTGCAAAGAAGGTGAAGACACTAATCTTTATGATTATTTTAAAGAATATGGAAGAAAATTCTATATGGATTTAGGAATACCAGAAGAAAATTTAAGATTTCATGATCATGAAAAATTAGCCTTCTATGCTAAGGCTGCTTGTGATATAGAATATCATTTTCCATTTGGATGGGGAGAAATAAACGGTACACATAATCGAACAAACTATGATTTAACAAGACACCAAGAATTTAGTGGTATTTCTCAGAGTTATTTAGATCCAGATACCAATGAAAAATATATTCCTTATATTATAGAATCTACTTATGGATTAGATAGGACAATATTAGCACTTCTATTTAATGCTTATCATGAAGAAGAACTTGAAGATGGAACAACAAGGGAAGTAATGAAGTTCCATCCATCACTTGCTCCTTATAAAGTATGTGTCTTACCATTAGTAAAAAAATATCATAGTGATAAAGCAAAAGAAATATATCATGAACTATCTAAATACTTTATGACAACCTATGATGAATCAGGTAGTATTGGAAAAAGATATAGAAGAGAAGATGTTATTGGAACTCCATGGTGCGTTACTGTTGATGAAGATACACTAAATAATAACATCGTAACAATTAGAGAGCGAGATACAATGAAACAAGAAAGTATTAAAGTCGAAGATATTGTTAAATATGTTGAAGAGAGAATAAAATTCTAGAAAAATGTAGAAAATTCTCTTTTTTTCTTTACAGTTTGCAGGGTATTATGCTATACTTTATTTATAAAGTAGGATAGGTGATAGAATGGAAGAAAAAAATGGACAAATAAAATCCTATATAGAAAGTAAAGTAAAAGAATTAGAAAGCATGGCTATGTATGTTTCCAAGGAAAATACTGAAAAGCTAATTAATGCCTTTGAAAATAGAAGTGAAGAAATCAATATTATTAAGACACGTATTGATACAATCTTCACAAATAGTATTGAAGCCTATAAAAAAAGTGCAAATAAAGACACACATACCTTTGATGAATTAATGAATGTTTATGATAAAATAATAAAAATGAATAAAACAAAAGTAAAATTATATTTATCTGGTGGTATAGTACCGTATGTTTTATTAGGTGAAAAATCAAGTCGTCGTCATAAAGATTTAGATTTATTATGTAAAAAAGAAGATGCAAGAATGATCAGAGAAGTATTTCGCAATCACGACTTATACGAGCCAAAAAGAGATAGCTTGACATATACCGTTAATAATATTGATTATGGTTTTGAATTGGTAATAGATGGAGTAAAAGTAAATATTTCTCTGTTTGAAGAAAAAGATGGCGGTATAACCGAGTATTATTTTACTAGTAGAACTAAGGTTGGTAGAATAAAGAATATTAATGCCAAGATGAATGATTATATCGTTCCTTATGTATCATCTAATAATAAGAAATATTTAACTAAGTCATTAGAATTGATAATAGCAGACAAATTGCTATTAAATAGAGAAAAAGACAAAATGGATATTGAGAAAATTCAAGAATGCAATGGTATAAGTATTGATAAGATAAAAAGTCTTCCACTTCCTTTAACAAAAGAAGAACATTTAGTTGGAGACAATCTTGAGTTTACTAGTACCATGCCAAGGATAAAATTAGAAGTACCAAAGAAAGATAAAAAATCAGGTTTTATTAATATAGGAACAGTTCTCCTTTTAATAGCCATTGTAGTATGTTTAGTACTAACTTTAAATAGATAGACTTGCACAAGTCTATTTTTTGTTATAAAATAAATTTTGTGATGTTATGGAAGAATTATTTAATGAATGTAAACTATGTCCAAGGGAATGTAAAGTAAATAGAAATAAAAAAGAAATAGGTTACTGCAAAGCCACAAACAAAATAAAAATAGGAGGGTACCATTTACATATGTGGGAAGAACCTATTATCACTGGAAAAAAAGGATCTGGTACTATTTTCTTTTCACACTGTAATTTAGGATGCATATATTGTCAAAATTATGATATTAGTTTAAACAGTGCTGGAGAAGAAATTTCTATAGAAAGATTATCAAGTATTATGTTGGAATTACAAGATAAAGGGGCATCTAATATCAATTTAGTAACTCCAACTCACTATGCGCCTTTAATTAAAGAATCAATAATAATAGCAAAAGAAAAAGGACTTAATATACCTATTGTCTATAATACATCAGGATATGAAAACAAAGAGACTATAAAACTACTTAAAGGATTAATAGATATCTATTTACCTGATTTTAAATACTATGATAATAATTTAGGTATAAAGTATTCTAAAGTTAATAATTACTTTGAGCATGCTTCATTATCCTTAGAAGAAATGTATCAAAAAATAGGCAAATATAAATATGATAAAGGAGGTAACTTAGTAAAGGGCATAATCGTAAGACATTTAGTTTTACCAGGGCATGTTGAAGACTCCAAAAAAATTATCAAATATCTATATTGTAAATATCATAATAATATTATATATAGTATTATGAATCAATATACTCCTGTTCGAAAATTAAATATTCAAAGTCTTAACAGAAGAGTATCTAAAGAAGAATATAATGATTTAATTGATTACGCCTATAATCTAGGCATCAGAAGATGCTTTGTCCAAGAAGAAGATAGTCAAAGTAAAAGCTTTATTCCTAAGTTTAAGGGAGATAATTGGATATAAAATATAACTATGCCACCAAAAGGTGGGTAAATTAACTTTCGTTAATTTAATTTCATTACTAGGATATACTGGTATTAAAACTATGCTCAATACAAATCGGTTATCGGTAGGAAACAAGAAAATGCTTGACTTTACAAGCATTTTTGTGCTATAATCGATATACATTTCGCTTGAAATCTAGGGGGTAGATGGAAATGAAAAATAATTTTGTAATAGAATATTTAAATGAAAACGAATTTAGAAAAAAAGAGCGTTCAGTAAAAAAATATAATATGCTTGCCTATAAGAAACTTGTTTTTGATTATTATCCATCATTTAGAGATGGCAATTTTAAAGGAGTTATTACAATGAAGAATGCTAAAGATAGTATTACTAAATATGAATTAAAACTTCCTACTGACAGAATGTTCGCCAAGGTTCATGGAGATATAGTACTTCACTATACTGTTTATGAAAATCAAAAGTTAGTGATGTTAGATACTTTGTCACCTGAAGATATCCTTGACGAAGGACATCAAAAAGAGTTATCAACATATAAAGGTGTTATGGTATCAAAAAGCCATGCTGAAAGGGATATGTTTAAAATTAATTTGCTAGATATGCTTAATCAAAAATAGAAACTTATGTGTTTCTATTTTTTAATAGTAAAATTATCTAAAAATATGTTATACTATATTTGGATGTGATATAGAATGAATAAAAGAAGAAAAAAGAGGAAACTTAATATAAAAAAAATAATAATAGTTTTAATTTCGTTTGCGTTAGCGGTAGTAATATTTTTTCTGTTATTTAAAGGCGCAAAAAATGTAGTAATAGTTCCTAAAAAAATGTATTTATCATCGCTAGAAAGTACTGTAATAACATATACTTTAGATGAAAATGATAATCTAAAGGAAAGTGATAATTTGATTAGGGGAACTAAAGTTAATTATTTAAAGAAAGATATTGATAGAGATGAAAAATTATATAGTAAAATAGAATATCAAGATAAAAAATATTATGTTGCTAAAGATAGTTTAGTAAGTGAAGAGAAAGATATTATAAAAGAGAAAGAAAAATATGTAAGAACATCTTCTACTATCTATGATAATGAAAATGATACAAAGATTAAATCATTTGTAAAAAAGGGAAATAAGCTAGAAATAATAGGATATGACAAATTACTTGATAATGGTAATGTTAATATGTATCATATTAAGTATAATGAAGTTGATGGCTGGGTATTTGCAAAGTATTTAGTAAATACAGAAGAAGAATCCAAAGCTAATTATAATGAAAATGGAATTTTTGATATTCATAAGGACCGTAAGTATTCTAGAGAACTGTATGGTGGAAAGGCATCAAACTTAGACTACTACCCTTATAGTAAACCAGAATTTAAAGACAATTCATTACTTAAAGATGCTAAGGCAATGTACTTGAATGCAGGCGTTATTGGTAGCATTGACAGTTATTTAAATATAGCTAAAGAAAATGGAGTTAATGCTATTGTTGTTGATATTAAAGATGGAGCATTAGCATATCCTTCGGAAGTAGCAAAGAAAACATCGATGACAGCATATAATACCGCTATTAATAGCCTAGAAGATTATATTAGTGCCATTGATAAAATAAAAACTGCTGGTATTTATGCCATTGGTAGAATAGTAGTATTTAATGATGTTCACTATGGTAAAGATCATCCAGATGATTGTATTACATCAACTGCATCTAGTCAGTTATGGCCTTCGGCATATTCAAGAGGAGCCTGGGAGTATAATGTTAATTTAGCAATTGAAGCTGCTAAAGTAATCGGTTTTAATGAAATTCAATTTGATTATGTGCGCTTTCCAGAACAAGCATATAATATGTCATTATCTGGTAGTACCAATTTTAAAAACACGTATGACGAAGAAAAAGCTGAGGCTGTACAAAACTTCCTTTTCTATGCTGCTGACCAAATTCATAAAGCAGGAGTATATTTATCTGTAGATGTCTTTGGAGAATGTTCATCAGAGTATGTAACTTCTTATGGACAATATTGGCCTGCTATATCAAACATAGTAGATGCAATTAGTTCAATGCCATATACTGATCACTTTGGAAGAACCATAGATACTTGGTCTAATCCATATCAAACAGTTTATAATTGGGCATTAGGAGCAGCCAAAAGGCAGACAGAGATACCAACACCAGCAGTAGCTCGAACCTGGATAACTGCCTATGATACACCATTTTGGAATCCTAAGGTTATTTATGACGCTAATATGATATCAAAACAAGTTGATGCTTTATATGATGCGGGATTAACTGGTGGATTTATTACTTGGAATTCAGCGTCAAGCTTAGCCAAATATAACCAAATAAAAAGTGCCTTCGCTAAAAATTATGAATAGGAGAATAAAATGAAAACAGTAGAAGTAGAAAATCGTGAGTATGAAATAATAAAAGATTACAAAAATGCTTTTGATAAAGAAGACTTTATAAGTCATTATACAGATTATTTTTATGATTATGATTATGTAGTAGGGGATATAGCCTATGGTAAACTTAGATTAAAAGGATTTTATGATGAAAAAAATAAGAAAGTTAAACCATTAAATAACTACAAAATGGTTGATGAATACATCAAAGAAGATTGTGCATCAGATTGTAAATATTTTATATTAAAAAAAATAAAGGGATAATCAATCTCTTTTTAATTATCTGTTAGTTAACAAAAAATGCTAGAACATTCAGAAATAGCGTTATAAAGATATTTGAGTAAAATATTTTCTTATTATGATATTGTATATGGCAAGTCATTTATTGACAAATAGCAGTAACATGAAAGGGGAAAAATGGAGAGAATATCATTTACTAGCGATAGAGAGAACAAAAGGTGTTTAATTAATATTACCAAAAATAGGTCATATAATATCGTACATAAATATTTAATATTAGATTTAATTGAAACTGATATATTTGATAAAAAAATTGGGCTTATTAAGAAAGGAAAAATAAATATTTTAAAAAGCCCTTTAGTTCCAAAAGGCTACTTAACAATGCATGAACAGTTTTTGTCAATTTTAGATAATTTTATATCTTATAGTACAAATATAATAAATAGCCCTGAACATACTAAGCAAATAGTAATTAATTGCTTGAAAGATAGTGATATTGTATTATCAGAAAAATACTTTTTTGATAATACAAACATCTACTATTACAAATATAACTTTAAATATTTACTTTGTCGTATCTTCTATAATAATTTACTAATTCTAAAAAATTCATTAAATGAAGAATTAAAAGAATTAAATTTAGATATAGATAAAATTGATTTAAACAAATATAGTGATGTATCACTACTTAATACTTTACTAGGAGAAATATCTTTCCTTAATCGAAATAGTTACATGCTTATCTCACTATTTGAAAATGTAAGTGAGGAAAAGAAAGAATTATATATTGATTGGTACAAAATGCTTCTTCAAAAGCATATTAAAAATATTGATTTTATTAAAAAATATCGTGAGTTTCAACATAATAATTAAAAATAAGTAGTGTTTTGGCTTTAGAAGAACACTGTGTAAAAACATTAAATAATAAACTTGTTAAAACTTAATTGAAAGCAAGCTGCAAGCTTGTTTTTTTTGATTAAAATAATATTAATAAATAAATTAATATTATGTCATAGCTTAT
>CAMVMQ010000038.1 GCA_947168625.1 uncultured Caryophanales bacterium | reverse complement strand
TGCCCCCTGAAGAGGACACGAATTAATGTGTCTTCGTTTTTTTATATATTAAGGGAATGTAATTATTAAACTATAAAAATAATACTTTTTATATTTAATTGTATGTAATTAGATTTTTATTAAATGTAAAATTATTGTCTCTTTAGTTTTATTTGTGTTTGATATGTGATATAATTTAACTATATGTGATAGTATGAAATCTACATAAGGATTTTATTATAATTTTAAAAACGGAGCTACTTGATGAAAAGATAGTGAAGATTATTATGGTGTTTATAATCGAAAAGATAAATAATATAAGGAGGAAGTATGAACTTATCTAAATCTAAATATACTTTAGGAGTACGTTGTTGTAAATTATTATGGTTATCTATGTTTAAGAAGGAAGAGGCAAGTGAAGTAGAAAGTGATAGTGTCTTAGAAAGTGGTAATTTAGTTGGGGAATTAGCACGTCATTTATTTGGTGACACTTATACTCTCATAGATTTTGATAAGGGCTTTGATAATATGATTAAAGATACTATAATTGCTTTAGAAGATTCTCCTAATATTATTTGTGAAGCTTCATTTGCTTATGATAATAATTTCTGTTCAATAGATATTTTAAAGAATGATTCTGATGGTGTAGAAGTATATGAAGTTAAATCTTCAACTGATATTAAGGATATTTATATTGATGATATTTCTTATCAAGTATGGGTTTTAAAAAAGAATGGTTTAAAAGTTAAGAATGCTTATATTGTTTATGTTAATAGTGATTATATTAAAGATGGAGAGTTAGATATTCATAAATATTTTAAGATCAAAAATGTAACTAATATTCTTAATCTTGATGTGGTTTTAGAAAATATTACTAAATTTAAGGATATATTACGTAATAAAACAGAAATTAATACTGATTTATCACTTAGTTGTAAGAACCCTTATCCTTGTCCTTTTTTTAGTTACTGTACTAGGTCATTGCCACGGCCTAATGTCTTTGATGTTGGATGTAGTACTTTCTTTTCTAAGAAATTAGATATGTATTATCAAGGTAAAGTAACTTACGAGGAATTATTAAAAACAAATGCTTTTAGTGATAAAGCTCGTGAGCAAATGATGTTTGAACTATATGATTTAGAACCAAAGATTGATAAACCTTCTATTAAAAGTTTACTTGATTCTTTTACTTACCCTTTATATTTTTTAGATTTTGAATCTTATCAGGAAGCAATTCCTAAGATTGATGGAACTAGACCTTATCAGCAGATATGTTTTCAGTATAGTCTTCATTATTATCTTGAGGAAGGTGGAAAGTTATATCATAAGGAATATTTAAGTTGTGACTATAATGGAAATCCTATGTATGGGTTATCTAAACAATTATGTGACGATATTCCTCTCAATTCTTGTATACTTGTCTATAATGATTCATTTGAAAAGACAAGATTGAAAGAGATGGCTTTGTTATTTCCAGATTATAGTAGTCATTTACTTAATATTAGAGACGGTATTAAAGATTTACTTCCTCCATTTAAAAATCATCAATATTATGTAAAAGAAATGTATGGATCAGCTTCAATAAAGAAAGTATTACCTGCGTTATTTCCTAATGATAAAACATTAGATTATCATAATTTAGAAGATGTTCATAAGGGAGACGAAGCTTCAAATGCTTATCTTTCTTTATCTAAGCTTTCTAAAGATAAGGAAGAAAAGCTTAGAACTAATATGCTTAAATATTGTTGGCTAGATACTTATGCTATGGTTAAAATCTATAATAAATTAAAAGAAGATATAAAATAATTTGTATTTTTAGGAAAGGAGAGATTAAGTTTATGAATGAGGTAATTAAAATTAATAATATTACAAAATCATACGGTAATGTTTTAGCAGTTAATGATCTTTCTTTTAAGGTAAAGAAAGGTGAGTTATTTTCTTTTTTAGGTATTAATGGGGCAGGTAAAAGTACAACAATTAAAATTATTGTTGGAGAACTATTTCCTGACCATGGAGAAATTAAAGTATGCGGTAAAGATATTAGAACTGATGAAGATGAAATTAAGAGAAAGATAGGAGTTGTATTTCAAGATTCTCTTTTAGATAAAACTCTTAGTGTATATGATAATCTTAAATATAGAGCAGCATTATATGGTATAACTGGTGAGGAATTTAAAGAAAGGTATAAAAGATTATCCAAAATATTTTCTCTTGAAGATATTTGTAATCGTAAAGTCAATACATTATCTGGCGGTCAAAGAAGAAGAGTAGATATTGCCAGAGCATTAATTCATAATCCAGAAATATTAATACTAGACGAACCAACTACTGGATTAGATCCAGGCACTAGAAATAGTATTTGGAAGATAATTAATAACTTAAGAAAAAAAGAAAACTTAACTGTCTTTTTAACTACTCACTATATGGAAGAAGCTGATGACTCTGACTATATCGTTATCTTAGATAAAGGTCATGTAATAGGAGAAGGTTCGCCATTGGAATTAAAAAATAAATATGCTAAAGATATGGTTATCATATATAATGTTAAAGAAGAAGATATTAAGAAGTTAAAAATGACTTATCATAAAATTAGAAATGGTTTTAAAATAGAAGTAAATAGTATATCTATTGTTACTGATTTAATTGTCAAACATAAAGATATTTTTAAGGATTATGAAGTGATCAAGGGAAGAATGGATGATGTTTTCCTAAGTGCTACAGGTTATGAATTGGAGGAGAAGTAGATGAAAACTTTTATTTACTTAATAAAGAGAAATATTAAGGTTTATTTTAATGATAAAGGGCTATTCTTTACTTCTTTAATTACTCCTTTAATATTACTTGTTTTGTATGCTACATTTTTAGCAAATATTTTTGAGGATAGCTTTGTAAGTATCTTTAAAGATATATCTATTTCTGAAAGTACAATAACCGCTCTAGTTAGTGGCCAGTTAATATCATCATTACTTGCTGTATCATGTGTTACTGTCGCTTTTTCATCTAATATGTTGATGGCAAATGATCGAATAACTGGAGCTATTAATGATATTAATGTAACACCAGTAAAGAGATCATATATTAATCTATCTTATTTTCTAGCAACTTTTATATCAACTTTAATAGTGAGTATAAGTGCTTTGGTATTATGTTTAATATATACTTCAGTTAGAGGTTATACTTATTCCTTAGGAGATACTTTATATTTAATATGGGATGTTATTATATTAACATTATTTGGTTCATCTTTATCATCAATAATTAATTATTTTTTAAAGACACAAGGTGGAGTATCAGGAGTAGGAACAATAGTAAGTGCTGGATATGGCTTCATATGTGGTGCTTATATGCCAATATCTTCTTTCAGTAAAACTCTTCAAAAAATACTATCATTTCTTCCAGGCACCTATGGAACTTCATTACTTAGAAATCATGCCCTAAATCCAATACTAAAGACTATTAAGTATCTACCTAGTAGTGTTTTAAAAGAAATAAAAGATGGTTTAGATTGTAATATATATTTTTTTGATAATATAATATCTATTAAAGTAATGTATTTAACACTAATTATAACTATTATAATTTGTATATTAATATATTTATTTGTTAGTAATAAAGGAAGAAATAGAAAATAATTTAACATTAAAAGAATTAATAGCAGAGATAAAATAATAATTAAAGATTTAGAAGATAGATTTTTTTCTCATTGATATACTTATTGTGGTACAATTGACTTAAGTAGTATGATAACAAAGAACATGATGATATTTTTTGTTATGTACTTTTAAAGAGAATGATTTTATATTAGTAATTATTACTGCTTCTAAGACAAAATAGAAACTATATATGAAGTAAAGTAAAATATATAGTTTTGGTTTTATGAGGGGGGAATAATATAATTGTAATAAAGGAGAAATGGGTAAAATAATATGAATACTGGTAATTATCGTTTAGATTATTTATTTGATGATGTTAAAGGTTTTCAAGATGCTTGTAATACACTTTTAACTTTAGCAGACAATGAAGAATTAAAAGATAATCTTATGGAAATATTATATAGAGGTAGTTATAGAGGGTTTAATTTCTGTTCTAATCTTTGTTCTCATAATAGTCCATATAATGATGTAAGAAGAAGATTATCAATGGCATGTATGCTTTTATATAATCCGGATACTTTTGAATATCTTGTTAATAATGGAATTAATGTCTTTCATGGAGTAAATGGGAATGCATTACCTTCAATATTTACCAAGGGGCTAAGAAGTTATGATAATTTAGTTAAAGATGGTATTGATGTGTCTACTGGAGAAACATGGTCAAGAAAAGCAAAAGGAAGGGATTTTATAAGTTTTTACTGATGTATTTGACATTGCATCAGGTTATTCAGAACTTTCTTCCAATGGAATAAATCTTTTATCATTTGGAGCTGTAATTGGTACTACTCCGCAATGTATAGAAAGAAGTAATAGAAAGTTTATTTATTCTGATTTACCTGAGGTAGGTGTTAAAGGAGAACTGCCATTAGAAAGTATTAAGGTAATTGGAGTACCATCTGATAAAGTTGCATTTGCAAGGAAAATGGCTGGTAATAATCTTATAGTATTACCTATGGATAGCATTAATAATAAGCTTATTTATGCTGACGAAGATTGGCATTCTATTATAATAAATGAAGAAGAAGTAGCTAAATTTAAATCAAGACAAGAAAATAAAAAATCTAAACAATTTGGTATTAAGGAAATATATTATCTAGCAGTAACAAGAAAGTTATCAAAGATGAAAGAAGCCATTTCAAAGTTTAAGAAGGTTTTTAAACCTGAGTATTTAGAAGAAGAAATAGAGGAAGGTAGAAATGATGGAAGAAAAATTAAATAAAGATGTAGCTAAAGAACTTTTAATGATACTTTCTTATTGTGATAATACTTTTATAAATAATATTCCAGATAGTTTCTTTATTAAATTAAATAAACTTGCTTCTACTTCAACTAAAGAATATTATTTTGATAAAGATAAAAGTCTATTAGAACAAAATATTTCTGATGATACTAAAGATATGCTTAGTTTATTATTCTATATGTATGGAAGTGATAATAAAACAAAAGATGATATATTTAATCATTGGTGTATAAATGAACAAGACTAGAAATAGTCTTTTTTTGTCATATAATATATCTTCTAAATAAATAGATATATAAATATTATCTAGTATAAGGAGGACTTATGATAGATAATAAAGGACTAAATGATGAAGAAATAAAAATATCTAGAAATAAATATGGTAGTAATCGTATAACTGGTAAAAGAAAAGATACTTTTATAAGTCTCTTTATAGAGACACTAGGAGATCCTATTATTAAAATATTATTAATAGCTTTAGCTATTAAGACGATCTTTTTATTTAGGGATTTTGATTATTTTGAAACAATAGGGATAGTAGTCGCTATTCTAGTAGCTTCATTAATATCGGCAATAAGCGAGTATGGATCAAATAAAGCCTTTGAAAGAATGCAAGAGGAATCATCTCGTATTAATGTCAAAGTCCTTCGAAATGGTACTATTAAAAGTATCCCTATTGATGATATAGTTAAAGGTGATATATTGGTATTATCATCAGGAGATAAGGTTGGAGCAGATGCTCTTTTGATTAAAGGAAATTTATCAGTTGATGAATCTTCTCTTAATGGTGAAACTAAAGAAGCAAAAAAAGTGGCATGCTCAAGTAATATAATTTATAATGAAAAAAATAAAGTATATAGGGGTACTACTATTTATAATGGGTATGCTTATGCTAAAGTGCTTGAAGTTGGTATGAATACAATGTATGGTAAGATGGCTAAAGAACTTACAGAAGATAGTGATATATCGCCATTAAAAATTAAATTAAATAAACTAGCTAAGTTAATCAGTAAGATTGGCTATATAGCTGCTATTCTTATATCGATTTCTTATTTGTTTTCTAAAATTTTTATTTTAAACAGTTTTAATATTGAATTAATCAGAAGGACAATTACTCTTAAAGTATTTGTTTCTTATTTACTAGAATCTCTTACTTTAGCAGTATCTGTTCTTGTTATGTCTGTGCCTGAAGGTCTTCCTATGATGATTACTTTAGTATTATCTACTAATTCTAAAAAGATGTTAAAAGATAATGTTTTGGTAAGAAAAATGGTTGGTATTGAGACAGCTGGCTCTCTTAATATTTTATTTACTGATAAGACTGGTACTATTACAAAGGGTAAGATGGAAGTTGTATCAGTTATGGATAGTGATGCTAATGAATATTATCTTTTAGATGAAATGTCTCAATCTTATCAAGGATATATAAAAGATGCCCTTTTGTATAATAATGAAAGTGAAATTGATTATGAGACTGGATGTGTAATTGGAGGTAATATTACTGATAAGGCATTAAGATTATATGTAAATTTTAATAAGGATAATAATGTTAAAATTCTGGATAGATTGTTATTTAATAGTACAAATAAATATAGTACAACTATTATTGAAAAGAAAAATAAAAGGATTAAACTGATTAAAGGATCTCCTGATAAAATATTAAAATATGCTAAATATTATATTGATAAAAATAATCAAAAAAAGATATTAAATAGAGATAAAATACTTAGTGAAATAAATAAAAGAACAAGTAAAGGTTTAAGAGCAGTTGCAGTATCATTCTCAGATAGTATTTATCCAGTAGAAAGTATCAGAAGAAATACATTAATAGGAATAGTATTTATTAAAGATGATATTAGACCAGAAGCTAAAGATAGTATATCTTTAATTAAGAAAGCAGGTATTAATGTTGTAATGGTAACAGGTGACTCCCTAAACACTGCCAGTTCAATTGCTAAAGAAGTGGGAATAATTAATAGTGATAGTGACATTGCTCTAACTTCGCTAGAACTTAGTAAATTTAATGATGAAGAATTAAAAGAAATAATTACTGATATAAAAGTAGTAGCTCGTGCTATGCCTGAAGATAAAAAAAGATTAGTTACCTTAGCTAAAGAATTAAATCTAGTAACTGGTATGACCGGAGATGGTGTAAATGATTCAATAGCTTTAAAAAAGGCTGATACTTCATTTGCTATGGGAAGTGGTACAGAAGTAGCTAAAGAAGCTTCTGATATTGTTATTTTAGATGATAATATTTTGTCTATTTCAAAAGCTATATTATATGGTCGAACAATATTTAAAAATATTCGTAAGTTTATTATCTTTCAACTAAGTATTAATTTATCAGCAGTATCTCTATCATTAATAGGACCATTTATAGGAGTTCCAACACCAATTGGTGTTATACAAATGCTTTGGATTAATATGGTAATGGATACACTAGCGGGTCTTGCTTTCTCTTATGAAGTGCCAAGAAGAGAATATATGGAAGAAGAGCCCAAAAAGAAGGATGAAAATATTATTAATAAATATATGTTTAATGAAATTATTATTTCAGGATTATATACTCTTATTATTTCTTTGCTATTTTTAAAGTTACCAATAATAAATAGTCTATTTATAAATAATGAACATAAGATGACAGCTTTCTTTACTTTATTTATCTTTCTAGCCGTATTTAATGCTTTTAATTCTAGAACAGAAAGATTAAATGTATTCGCTAATTTATTTAAAAACAAAGCATTCATTTTAATTATTATATTTATAGTTTTAGTGCAATTATCAATTATTTATTTTGGCTTTAATATTTTTAATACCACAAGAATTAATTTATTTGAATTATTAATTGTAGTTCTTTTATCTATTACTATTATACCAGTAGATTTAATGAGAAAATATTTTCT
>CAMVMQ010000037.1 GCA_947168625.1 uncultured Caryophanales bacterium | reverse complement strand
CCGATGATTGAAGGAGAAATAAAAAGATATTTGCGGGATAATAATACTATAAGAATATCTAGAAGCATCAAAGATTTAGCCTATAAAACATTAAAACTAAAAGAGGAATTATCTAAAAATGGTAAAGAACCATCTGATAGTGTAATAGCTAAAATACTTGGGGTATCTGAATATGAAATATCTAGTGCGCTAGATTCACTTAGAGAACCAATTAGTATGTATGAACCAATATATAATGATGGAGGAGATACAATTTATCTCTTTGATCAGATTGCTAATAAAGAAGATGAATATGGTTTAGAAGCGCGTATTGCTGTTGATAAAGCGATAAGTAAATTAAAAGAAAGAGAAATAAATATTTTAAAGGAAAGGTTTATAGTAGGTAAAACCCAAATGGAAATAGCTTCTTCATTAGGAATATCACAAGCACAAATATCAAGAATTGAAAAAAATGCTATCAAAACCCTAAAAAAATATGTCAAATAGGTAGATTTAAAAGTTAAATACTTGTATAATAATATTGGTGATAGCATGATTGAACAAATATTAGAAAAATATCATATTGAAGGAAAATTAACTGATATTAAAAAGAATAACTCGGGAAATATAAATAAAACCTATGTTGCCACCTTTACTAGAGAAGATGGGACTACAAAAAAATATTTAATTCAAAAGATAAATACTAATGTATTTACAGAGCCATACAGGCTTATGAAAAATATTGAAGGTGTAACAACATATTTAAAAAAACAAATGAAAAAAGAAGAAGATAAATCTCATCAAGTTCTTGAGGTAGTAAAAACAAAAGATGGTAAATTACTTTGTTATATAACTAATGAGACTGATACAAGAGAGTATTACCGTATTTATGAATATATTGAAAATGCTGTTTCATATGACCAATCAATAGATAGAGAAATTGTCTATAATACCGGTAAAGCTTTTGGAAATTTCCAAAGATTATTAGCAGGTTATCCTATGAATAGGTTAGAGGAGACTATTAAAGACTTTCATAATACACCTGAAAGATATAAGAATTTAATGTATGATATAAAAGTCGATCCATTTGGAAGGACAATGAGTGTTACAAAGGAAATAGTATTTATTTTAATGCGAGAAGATATCTATTCCCTTATAATGGATGATTTAAAGAATAACGAAATACCCCTTAGAGTTACACACAATGATACAAAAGTAAATAATGTTATGATGAATAAAAAAAACAGTGACTATCTAGCAGTAATTGACTTAGATACAGTTATGCCAGGTAGTATGCTTTTTGATTATGGAGATGGAATACGTTCTACTTCATCGACAGCTTCTGAAGATGAAACCGACCTTAGTAAAGTATCAATTAACATGGATTTATTTGAAGCATACACTGATGGGTATTTAAGTGAAATGGCACCTTTATTAGAATATGAAGAAGTAAGCTTAATGGCTGAATCTATTCGTATTATTACCTTAGAACTTGCTATTAGATTTTTAGATGATTATATTAAAGGAGATACATACTTTAAAACTAATTATGAAACACATAACCTTGATCGTGCTCGAAATCAAATTGCCTTAGTAAAAGATATTGAAACAAAATTAGATATCATGCAAGCATTTATTATGCAAAGTTATGAAAAATATCGCAAAAATGGTAAAACAAGAATATTTAAAAAATAATATTCTTGTTTTTTTCCAAGTAATTTATTACTTGGAAACTACTTCTACTAGTATAACCAGTATTTAGTTTAATTTAATATATTAAAGCATATAATTAAGTGGTGATATAATGAGATTATCTGATTTACAGACAAAAGAAATTATAAACATGAATACAGGTAAAAGATTAGGAATAATAATTGATGTTATCTTAGATAGAGGAGGAAATATCAAGAGTTTAGTGCTAGAAGAAAAACATGGAAGAAGATTTGCTGGTAAAGAAGAATATCAAATAGACTGGCACCAAATAATGAAAATAGGTGATGATATAATTCTGATTAGGGATAAGATGGAAGAAAATAAACCCCTTGTATAAAATCACTAATTATATTATAATTAACTTGGTGATAGACAATGAATAGAAAAGGATTTACCTTAATAGAATTACTTGCAGTTATTGTTATTATAGCTCTAGTAGCAGTTATAGTATCTCCTAGTATAATAGGACTATTTAATACAAGTAAAGATAAATTATATGATATAATGATTGAAGATATAAAAACAGCTGGAGAAAACTATTATTTAGAATGTGAAAATGGTGAACTATCCAAAATTAGTTCATACTGTAAAGTAAGCAATAATCAAGTTGAGAATAATGAGATTAAAAATATTTCTTTAAATGAAATGGTAAGAACAGGGTTTTTAAAAGCAAATGGAGAAAAAAGTAATAATAGCAACAAAGTTGTTAATCCTAGAACAGGTAATGATATTAGCAATTGCACTGTTACAATAGCAAAAGAACATAAAAAAGAAAATAATATAGTTATTAATACAACATTTGATAATCAAGAATGTATAGGTGAATAGTATGTACTTAGTAGGAAATAAATGGGATGAAGTATTAGAAGAAGAATATCACAAAGAATACTTTATTAAAACTATTCAGTATATAAATAAAGCCTATAAAGAAAAAAATATCTTTCCACCTAAAAACTATATATTAAGAGCTCTATCTCTAACTGATTACGATGAAGTTAAAGCAGTGATTCTAGGACAAGATCCGTATCATGGACTAGGAGAGGCAAATGGGCTAGCATTTTCAGTTAATAATGGTATAAATCTTCCTCCATCTCTTAAAAACATCTATAAAGAATTAAATAATGATTTAGGAATAGAAATACCTAACACTGGTGACTTGACTTGCTGGGCCAAAGAAGGAGTTCTACTTCTTAATTCTGTATTGACAGTAGAAAAAGATAAACCAGCTTCTCATAAAAACATTGGTTGGGAAACATTTACTGATGCTATTATAAGTAAAGTAAATAAAAAAAACACTCCTGTTGTTTTTATCTTATGGGGAAATTTTGCTAAAAGCAAAAAAAAGCTTATAACAAATCCAAAACATTTGGTAATTGAATCCTCACATCCTTCACCATTTTCTTGTAATTATGGCTTCTTTGGGAGTAAACCATTTTCTAAAACAAACACTTTTTTAAAGAAAAATAATCTTAAAGAGATAGATTTTAATGTTAAATAAAAAAGACTATAACTTGAAATCATTATAGTCTTCATCACTCATATCTTTTCTATCAAAGAAAAGTTTTTCTTTATATTTAGAAAGAGTAGCTACAATATTAGAAGGAAATCTTTTTATCAGAGAATTATAAATCGAAATATTCTCATTATAATACAAAGTAGACTCATCAATAGTATTATCTATTGAAACAATGCTACTTTGTATTTTTTTTATCTCTTCACTCTCATTAATTATTGGATATTCACTAGCTAAAGAATTAAGTTCTCCTGAAGCATTAATTAGAATTCTAAAAAGCTCGAAATTGCTTAACTTTCTGCTTCTTAATTTAACAATCTCACCAAATATTTGCTTTTCTTTTGGAATAGAACTTTTAATAATAGGAATAGCACGGTTAATTAAATCATACTTTTTACGCAAATTATTATCAATGATACTTTCCACTTCATTTATTTTAATTATATATTCCTGAAATTTATTATAAACACTGGCATAAAAAATTGCTAAAGAACAGATAATTAATATAATAACTAAAATTACAATTAATAAAATTTCCACACTTACCACATCCTAAAATAATTATATCAAATAAAAATTATCTTTTCAATAATTTACTTAAGATTTATCTTTTCATCGAAAGACACATAGGCAAGATATTTTTTTGGAATAATATTCCAAAAACCATTTGATGGACTAGATACAATTATATAATCTATTCCAGTTTCTTCTAAAATACCATCGATAGTTACATCTTCTTTAGCAGATGGAATAACAATATAAAACTTAGCCTTTTTCTTTTTATTAAGGTCTAATAATCTTTTTAAATCAATATTTCCATCGCTAGAAGATAAATATGTTGCGCTTTCATAGTCAGGTATAGCATTATTAAATTGTTCAAGTCCAGGGAAAATAGGATTTTGATAATAGCCTTTTTCATTCATTTCATATCACCATTTAATACTATGTTAAATATTTGACATTATTACAAAAATATCGTCAAATATAAGTGTCAACAATTTACTTTTAATAAAATAATAAGTATAATAAAAATGAAGGTGATATAGTGGAAGTAAAAGTGGGAGTAACAAATAGACATGTTCATCTAACACAAGATGACTTAAATATATTATTCGGAGATAATTATGAATTGACTCCTAGAAACTATCTTGATCAACCAGGACAATTTGCCACAGTTGAAACTGTAACATTAAAAACACCTAAGAATATGAAAGAATATGTAAGAATAGTGGGACCAGTAAGAAACTATACACAAGTAGAAGTTTTAGAAAGTGATAAAGAGTATTTTGGAATCAATCCGCCAGTTCGTAACTCTGGTAATTTAGAAGGCTCTGAAACAATAACTATAATTGGTCCCAAAGGAGAAATAACAAAAGAAAATTCATGTATAATAGCTAATAGACACATCCATATTAATACTAGAGATGCCAAAAATTTCAAAGATGATGAAATAGTATCAGTAAAATACAATAATCTTATGTTGAATAACATTCATATTAAGATTGGAGATAACTATGCACTAGCTTTTCATATTAATAAAGATGATGCGATAAAAAACAATATTGAAAATGGAGGCATAGTTATTCTAAGAAAGGAGTAGTTATGTTTCTTGAAACAAAAAAAATATTAAAAAGTGCTAAGAAAGAAGTAATCTATAAAGTGATTACTTCTCTTTTTATTCAATCCCTCGCATTAATTATTCCTGTTTTTTGGAGTAATACTATTAATGAAGTAACAGAAAAGAACTATAGAGTAGGATATTATTTAATTATCATAACAACTCTTCTTTCCATATTTTATTACTTATGGTCATATCTAAATCAAAAATCATGGTACCTTTTTTATAACAAAATATATGCAGAATATACAGGAATTACAACATCCAAAACAAAAAATATTAGTAATATTAATCTTGGAGAATACACTAATATTCTAAATAATGATACTGATATAATATGCAATTTCCTTGTTAATCTCATAACAAGAATCTTCCAAGCAATAGAATTTCTAATTATTTATTCCTATTTCTTAAGCTTTAACCTTATTATCTTTATTTTTACTATTATTGTTTCTTTTATAATGTTATTTACTTATATAAAATATGGCAAAACAGTTCAAGAATTAAATATTAAAAGAAAAGTATCATTAGATAATAAAACAATTATGTTACATAAATTATATTCATCAATAATAAACAAGAAAAATAATACAAGTAGTATTATTAGTATTTTTAATAAAGATAACAAAACATATCTTAGAGCTAATTTAAAATATAATGTCACTATTCAAAAATTAATATATACTGTATTAGGTTTTATTGAAACATCAAAATATCTAGTAATTGCTTATGCAGTTTATCTAGTTAGTATTGGTAATATTGAAATAGGTACTATTCTTTTAATATATAGTTATTACGAAAAAATAATTGCTAACTTTGATGTACTTGGTACTATTACAGCAGACTATCAAAGCTTTATTGTATCACTAAGAAGATTAAATAAAATAACTAATGAAGCAAAAACAAAATAATTTGAAAAAGTCTAAATAATATGATAAAATACTTTTGAAATGAAGAAGATAATAATAAAATTGATAAAGAAATACCAAAGTATTCCCTTTAAATCACATGATAGTTGTAAATTTATTCCCACATGTTCTAATTACATGATTGAAGCTGTTAATATACATGGTATTATCAAAGGGTTATACTTAGGAATAAGAAGAATATTAAAATGTAATCCGTTTAGTAAAAAGATCTATCAATATGATCCTGTACCAAATAAAATCAAGAAAAATTCTTGATTTTATTTATATTCAATATTAATCATTTTAGCATGAACAGCCACTCTTTTAGTGCCAGTATTATCACAAGTAGACAAAGTAAGTATTTTATCATTAGGCGTAACGTCAATACCAAAATTATAGATACTTCTACCTTTTATTGTATTGATAAATTCTTCAAAAGAATAATTTTTAAAATTAGTCTTTAAATAATAAGTTTCAGGTTCAATAGTATAAATGGAAAATAGTTTCCAAACAGTATTACAAGTAGGAGTAGATATCTTAATATATTTATCAGAGCTATGATTTAAGTAACTATTATATAACATTTGTGGTACAGAACCAAACATAGTTTTATTATTCATATTATGTCCATAAATAATTGTATGTTTACCAAATTCTTCGAAGTCAACACGATAATCAGCAAATATCCAACCACCAGCATTTCTACTTTTGTTGAAAGCATGACTTAGATAATAATCATTATTAGATGTTTGGACAACTGGATAATTAACCTTTGTCCCATCAATTTTAATCCAACCAACTGTATCAGAATTTTTACTTAAAAGTTGATTAAAATTAACATTCATAAAAGGAACATTCATATAATCCCAATAATCATTTGGATAGTAGACAGGTTGACTAGGTACTTCAGTTGGTTCCTCAGTTGGCTCTTCAGCTGGCTCTTCAACAGGTGCCTCAACTATTTCTTCTTTTTCCTCATTTTCAATTATTTCTGTTGTTTCAATAATACTTTTCGTCAAATATTTAATCTTTAAACCTTGAACATACCATCTACTAATAAAGAATACTGATATAAGGTAAACAGCTACTGAAAGTATAAGCATAATATTAGATACTTTCTTATTATCTAGTATCTTTGAGTCACTGTTTTCCCTTTTCGTAAATAAAGAAATAATGCTCTTTGGAAAAATAGTAATAATGCTATAAACACCCAAAACAAAAAACCAAATAAATTTATTAATAGCTTTATAGATAGTTTTGAGACCTAAATAGAATAACTTAAAAAACTCCATTGAACACCTCCTTTATTCTCTTATTTAATTATAGCATAATTAATTTCAAAAGTATAACTATATCTTGTAAATAATAAAAAAATATTATATAATAACTCCAGAACGAAGGTGTAATACATGGATAATATTAAAGTTGGAGATAGATTAGAAATACATTGTTATAAACATAATGGAAGAGTACATCGTCAATGGGATGAAGCTGTTGTATTAGATATAAGAGAAAATTATATTGTGTGTGGAAATAATGAAACAACGGTAGTAAACTCTGATGGATCAGTATGGAAAACAAAAGAACCACAAATATGGTTTTTCTTTAAGGATCGATGGTTTAACATAATAGGCCAGTTAAAAAATCATGGAATATATTTTAAATGCAATATAGCAACACCTTATGTAATTGACGAAAATACAATTAAATTTATAGATTATGACTTAGATCTAAAAATATTTCCTAATGGAAGCTTTAAAATACTTGATAGAATGGAGTATCAATACCACAAAAAACAAATGCATTATTCAAGTAGATTAGATTTTATATTAAAATATGAATTAGGTAATTTAATTGACATTGTACGTAAAAAAGACGACCCATTCAATAAAAAGACAATTGAAAAATATTATCAAGATTATATATATTTATCCGAGAATAAAAGCTAGAATGAATTAATTTAAATCGCAAAGAATATTTTTTGAAAAAAGAGAAAAATACTTGATTATAGCAATCTCCGACTTTTTGCTAAAATTACATATATACAGATAATAAAAAAAAGAATGAGATTTATATAAAAATACATAAGAAAAAAAGTTACTTAGATATCGTTATAAATGAAAATATATAAAAATAAGTTATTAAAAAGTCTAAATGAAGGAAAAAAAGTATTTTGAATTAGTAAAAGAAATAATTTAATAAAGAGGAGTTTAAGTACTCTTTTTTTACTGGATATATTCACAATTACAT
>CAMVMQ010000036.1 GCA_947168625.1 uncultured Caryophanales bacterium | reverse complement strand
AAATCTTCTATTTTTTCTATTTTAGAGTCTTTATTAACCATTATATAGAAATCTTCTTTTTGAAATAACTCGTTGTTTATTATATCAACAAAACTAATTGTTTTACTTATATAATTAATACCAATTCCAAATACGATATCAAAGATTACAAATAATACTATGCACATTATTTTTATACTTTTCTTTATATTTTTCTTAAATACAAAAAATGATAATACTAGATATAGTACTATAAAAATAGCATATAAAATAAGTAAGTATTTTTCTGGTACCATGCCAAGAACATATAACATTATTCCAAAAGTAATAGCTATTAAAATTGAAATAACGTTGATTATATTAAATATTTTTTTATTATTACTTTTATTTTTTCTTTTTGATTTTCTTCTATTTCTCCTACTCATAATAATATCACATCCGTACTAATGAAATTATATCATATTTAAATATATTAGTCTAGTATAAAACTCCTTTTTGTCTCTGATAAAAAGGGGGTTAAACATAAAAATAAAGTAATTAATATTCTTTAATTACCTTATTTGATTAAAATATTTATTTAAATCGTTCATCGTAGTATATGTTACAATAACAAATCTTCGAAGTAAATATTTGTTATCACCTGGATGTACTAGATTATCACTACGAGTTGACTCACCAATAAAGGCCATAGTAAAACCGGCTTCTTTTAAATTTTCTATTGCATAATCATTATATTCATAAAAAGGATAGGCAAAGTATGTTGATCCATTTAAATCTTCTCTACTTTTTTTTAAATCTTTTTGAAGAGCTTCTTTATCTAGGCATTTGATAGTTCCTCCCTGTCCTCCTGGACAATCTCCTCCATTATGTAATCGATCGCCATGGGAATGAAGTTCTATATATTCTGTTTTAGGATAAGTTTTAGCATCATACCATCCGGTTATTAAGAAGATTGTTCCATACATTTTATATTCCGTAAGTAATTCAATTCCAGCTTCCTCTTTACCACCATCATCTATAGTAATTAGGACGCTTTTAGGTAGATTGATTTTTCCATCAACATACATTTCTAATTCTTTCATCTTTAAAACAAAAATGTCATTATTTTTAAAATAATCAAGATGAGTTCTAAATTGTTCGTCAGATGCACATATCGAAGTTGTACAATTACTTGCTTCTTCTTTATCGCTTTTGTGATAAAAAGCATGATAATTAAGTACTCCTACTCCACTAGAATTATGTAAATCAGTATTATGATTATCAGTTATAGTACCTTCTTCTTTTTTGATATATAGGAGTCTATTATTAAATTCTACACCATATCTATCAGTATCCATAATGATTATTGGAAATGACATTTCTTTATTGATACTATATACTAAATTATTATCTTCATCATATAAATTTGTTTTTTTCGTATTTACATTTTTATTAAAGACAATGTAATTTTTATATCGATTATCATATTCTGAAATTTTATCTATGCTTTTAACATCTTGATATAATATATAATAATTGTCTGATTCTTTTATTTTATAATACTCGTTAGTACTATCTTCTAACTCCAATTCTACTTTCTCACCAATTTTTCCTAGTACATTATATTTTTCATTTTCTAAGGAGTAAAGTACTATCTCTTTTGTTGTAATAACTTTATTTGAGATTTGTTTCTCAACTAAGCTATTATTATTATTATTATATGAATAAGTTGGTTTTAAAGATAATCCCAGTATTATGAATAGCAGTACAATTAAAGTAATATAGATATTTTTCTTTTTTATCAAAAAAATCACTTTCCTTTAATTATATTTTTAACAAATATTATTTTATTTATTACAAATATATTATTAAAAAGTGATTTTTTATTATAATTATGGCATAACGATAAAGCCATCTGGTATTGGTCTTGTTTCTTCTCTATTATCCCAGTTATATGGATGATTTATTATTTCATTATCTACTACTAAAACACTTGAATTACCGCCATCTAGATTAGCAGCATTATAAGCATGATATCTTTGAAGGATTTCAACTAAATCATTCATATCTGCACCTTTACTTTTAAGACTTCTTCCATCTATAACTAAGAATAATACTATGCCATCTTGTCTTTGGGCAATAACACTTCTTGGATGGAGACCATATCCTCCATTTCCATTTACAAAGGAAGACTTTCCATTAACTATTAAGAATGGTCCAAATTCAACAGCATCACGGATACCGATATTTATTGCTTCTCTAGCGCTTATTTTCCCCAAATATAATTTATTATCATTAGTAAAGCCGATTAGTCCTTTACCCCAAGAGTTACTTTCGTAATTTAATATTTTTCCATCTTGGATAATAGTTCCAATTGGTTCTCCACCATCTCCTAGACCATTTGCATCGACAAAGCCACCACCATTGATAGCTAGAACGGCTCCTTTTTCTTTAGCCATTTTAACAAGGTATTCTCCTTTAATACCTAGATATTTACTTGTTACTAGTTTTACTTTAGAAGGATCATATATAGCGGCCATATATCCATTATAACCATTTCCTTTTATTTCAATAATTTTATATAAGTCATCTTCATCATGTTCTAATATCTCTTTATCATATTCATCAACATAGGATTTAGTATTTATCTCAATAAGGTCTATATCAGTATTAAACTCTGGTTCAATGACAACATTTCTTTTAAGAATATCTTCAATCGCTTCCTTACTATAAAAGGTAGTAGCAAAATACTGATGTCTCATGGTGTTCATAGCGGTAGTAACGAGCCAATTACGAAAATTACTATATGGTCCATATAATAGGAATAAAATAGTAATAGCTACAACATCACAGATTGATAGCAATATAGTAAAAACATTATCTCTTTTCTTGGACATATCTTACTACTCTATCTATTTCTTCATCGTTAATAAGTGGAATATTTATTCTTATTAAATTCTTTTCACTATCTAAATACATTCCATCTCTATCTAAGTCATTAGTTATAGCTTTACCAATAAACATATTATATTCACCTCTAGTTGTTAAATAGAAGACAATCTTTGCAATATTATCACGATTAAATAGATTAAAAGTGTCTTCTTCTAGAATACTGTCTGTTGAAACTAATAAATGAATATTAAACTGTCCTCCTAGTTCTAAGAGATAGTTAATATCATCTTTAATACTATTGTCT
The DNA here is from genome assembly GCA_947168625.1 of uncultured Caryophanales bacterium. GTDB lineage: Bacteria > Bacillota_I > Bacilli_A > RF39 > UBA660 > CAG-302. The sequence goes on along the minus strand of CAMVMQ010000036.1, from coordinate 5,003 downwards.
AATTTTAGTATTTCATATATTTCATCAATAAAAACTACGACTCTATCCTTGCTACCGTTTTTTACTCTTTTTTCAAATTCTTTTCTTAAATTTCTTATTTCTTTAATAATACTATCTTCATCGTTAATAACTTTATATACTTTGTCATAACAATTATAATTGATACTTTGTGAATCTAAAATGATTACTTTGGTATCGGTGTAATTAATTAATATATTCATAATAATATTATTGAATAGATTGGTTTTACCACTTCCAGTTACTCCGGTTACTAAAAGACTTTTTTCTTTATCAAAATCAAAATATACTGGTGTATCTTTCTCATCTAATCCTAATACTATTTTAAAACTATCATCTTTTTTAAAATCTGAAAGTAATTCTTTTAATGATAATGCTTGTTTTTTCATATTATTTACTTTTATTTCAGCTGTATTATCATCTATTTTTTTAATCTTAAAGTCTCCTGATGCAACACCTAAAGCTAAAGCTATTTCTTTTTTTAATTCTAATAAATCTTTATATTCTTTATCATCTGTCCAATGTAAATGATAAATAGTAATACTTCGGTATACTTCATAAGATACTTTAACATTGAAATTAAATCCTTTTAAGGTATTCTTTAAGTTACTTACAAATAAATCAGCATTTAATATATTTCTTTCGTTATCAAAACTCGGATTTTCTAATAGTTCTAACATTTTTATCTCTCTCCTCACTAAAACAATTTCTTTTTATTTTTAATTAATACTCTTCCAGTCATTTCCTTTGGAATAGAAAGACCCATTATGGTTAATATCGTTGGTGCTATATCTCCTAGTTTTCCATTTTCTACTACGATATTCTTTTCTGTAATTATAAATGGTACTTGATTAGTTGTATGACTAGTGTTTATTGTTCCATCTTTATTTCGCATAACTTCACAGTTTCCATGATCTGCTGTTACGATAAGAGTATATTCTTCTAATGATATGTGTTCTAATATTTTTCTTATACACTCGTCTACTGTTTCAACAGCAATAGTAGCAGCTTCATAGTCACCTGTATGTCCAACCATATCACCATTAGCAAAGTTAAGAATAATTAAATCTGGATGAGATACTGTTATTTCTTTTACTAAAGAAGCTGTAATCATTTGTGCACTCATCTTTGGCTCTAAATCATAGGTAGCTACTTTGGGACTAGGAATTAAAATTCTTTTTTCTTTATCATATTCTTTATCGATGCCACCATCAAAAAAGTACGTGACATGTGCATATTTTTCTGTTTCAGCAATTCGAAGTTGACTTAATCCTAAACTCGATATATATTCGCCCAATGTATTTGATAATTTTTCTAACCGGAAAGCATGCGAACATAATACGGTATCAGTAACTGGCATCATTGTTACTACTTTTAGATTATTAATATAGTCATGTTCAAAGCTCTTATAATCTGGATTTGTAAAAATACTGGCAAGTTCTCTTACACGATCAGGTCTATAATTATAAAAGATTATAGCATCTCTTTCTGTAATTATTCCTCTTTCATTAGTTCTAGTAGGAATAATAAATTCATCAGTTATTTTTTGTTTTTGACTTTCTTTCCAGACTTTTTTTGCTTCTTTAACATCTCCAATGCCAGTTAAAACATCATAGTATTTTTTTATTCTATCAAAGTTATTGTCTCTATCCATTCCGTAATATCTTCCACCTATTGAAGCTATTTTTCCTAGTTTAATACTTTTCATTTTTTTTTCTAAAGCTTCAATATATTTTAGTCCACTAGTGGGACTTACATCTCTTCCATCAGTTAGGACATGAACATAGACTTCTTTTAATTTTTCTTTTTTACATAAATCTAATAATGCAAATAAATGATTTATATGGGAATGTACCCCTCCATCAGATAAAAGTCCTATTAAATGCAATTTAGAATTATTCTCTTTGACATATTTTATTGCTTCTAGAAACTCTTTATTTTCATAAAAACTTTTATCTTTTATTTTACTATTTATTAGTTCAAGTGATTGATAGACAATACGTCCTGCTCCGATATTTGTGTGTCCTACTTCACTATTTCCCATTTGTCCTTTAGGAAGTCCTACATATTCTCCTGACGCTTCTAATAATGAACTTGGGTATTTATCCCATAATTTATCTAGTGTTGGGGTTTTAGCATTATATACGGCATTATATTTTTTTTCTTTGATTATTCCTACTCCATCCATTATGCATAGTAATATTTTCTTCTTCATATCTTCACCTATTTTCCTACTTAATTATAGCAAAAATAAATATATTAAATCAAGTATTTGTGTCAAACAATAAGATAAATATTTATATTTTATCTATAATATATATACTAGAATATATTTGTCATGGACAATGGAGAAGTAACTTGTTACTTTGGGTTAGCGTTAGTACCTAAAAAAAAGAAAGAGATATTATTCTCTTTCTACATCATATCTTCTAGGTCACTTATGGCTTTTGTTTTAGCAGAATTCATTTTTCTAACTATTCTTCTCATATTACCATTTTTAATATTCATGTATAGTGCAGCACTACCTACACCTATACCCATTCCTAGCATCATATTTCCAATACTAGATTTTTTCATAAATTATCACCTCTTTAAATATGAAGAGTATTTAATATATTAATTAAATACCACTAATAGTATTAAATGAATAGATAATTTTATACTATTAATTATATTTATTTATAATAAAATCCTTTAATGTAGTCTTTCTATTATCTACATAATCATTATTAATACCATAAATTAAAGAGTTAGGGTCTCCTACTACGATAAGACTTTTTTTGGCTCTAGTTACTCCTGTATAAACAAGCTTATTATAGAGCATTCTCTTAAATGAAGGAACTATTGGCATAATAACTGTATCAAATTCACTACCTTGGGCTTTATGAATACTAATAGCATAACCATGTCTAAAATTTATATATTTTTCAGGAGTATATTCTACAATATTACCATCGAAATTAATATTAATTTGATTTACTATCTTTTTTTCTTTAGATATAATTATATCTTCTATGTAACCTATATCTCCATTATAAACATTATTATCTGGATCATTTACTAATTGCAATACTTTATCTCCTACTCTAAAAATAAATTCTTTATATGTTATTTCCTTTCTTTGATCACTCTTTGGATTAAATAGTTCTTGAAGAGTACTATTTAAAGCATCAATACCATTAATCCCTTTATACATAGGAGCAAGTACTTGCAGTTCTCTTTCATTAAGTCCTTTATTAATAGCTTTTTTAACCACCTCTTTAACAATACTTAAAGCATTATCATTATCACTATTTATAAATAGATAATCGTCCTTTTTAAGAAATAAGGCTTCACTAATATTCTTTTCTTTGATATCATAAGCTAGATTTAGAATATAAGAGTCTTCACTCTGTCTATATATCTCTTTTAATCTAATGACCGGTAAAATATCACTATCAATTAAATCTTTTAATACTTGTCCTTCACTAACACTAGGTAGTTGGTAATAATCTCCTACTAGGATTAGTTTTGCTTCTCTTCTTATTCCTTTTAATAGTGCTTCCATAAGAAGAGTATCAATCATACTTACTTCATCGACAATAATATATTTTTCATTATTTGGGGAATATTCATCAACATCAAAAATATTTAATTCTTTATTCCATCCTAGATATTTATGAATTGTTGATGCACTTCTACCGGTTGTTTCCATCATCTTTTTAGCAGCTCTTCCAGTCGGAGCAAGAAGGGCAATATCATTATCTCGTAAGTGATAAGCTTCAGTTAATATTTTAACTATGGCTTTGATAATGGTAGTTTTACCTGTTCCAGGTCCTCCTGTTATAATGGTAATATTATTATTTACTCCATAATCAATAGCTTTCTTTTGTATATCATCATAACAAATATTATTAAATTTCTCATTATCTAGATATTTTTCTACACTTACAGTACCACTGTTTTCAATATCATTCAGAAAACATATTCTATCTGTAATATATTTTTCTGCTTCATAGAATTTTTTTAAATAATAACGTTTATCTTCTACTACTAATTTGTTATTTCTAATTAATTTAATAATTAAATAATCTAATCTTTCAGGTGTTATATTTATATAATTAGATAAGTTAAAAGCAATTTCTTCTAATGTTAAATAAGTATCTCCATTATTAAAACATAAGCTTTTCATAACATAGATAATTAAAGCTAGTAATCTTCTTTCATCATCTTCATTGATTCCCATATTTATAGCTATTTCGTCAATTTTAGTAAAGGGCATCTCATCAGTATCTATTAAATCGTAAACATTAGTCTTAACTGTATCTAATATTTTACTTTCATATTTATTTAAGAAAGATAAACTTTCTTTCATTTCAAAGCCTAATTTTGTAAGTTCCAAAACGATATTAGAAGTATTTTGATAATCTTTTAATACATTATATATTTTTTCTATTTTCTTATCATTAAGTCTTGGAATAACACTGAGACAATTTTTATCTTCTAGTATTTTATTTATTGTATCCTCTTGATATATGTCCACTATCTTTTTAGCTGTTTTTTCTCCTATTGGAAATAAATCACTCGACAAAAAGGTTACTAATTCTTCTTTTTTAGTCGGCATTACTATTTCAAAAGAAGATACTGCAAACTGAAGACCATACTTATTATGATTAACCATATTACCATAAAGAATATATTCTTTTTTTTCTGATAGGGATGGAAGTACTCCGGTAATATTGATAATATTATCTTCATAATTAGTATTAGTTTCCTTTATTTTAAAAAGAGCAACTATATAACCATTTATTTCATTACGATATATCTGTTTATATAAACTGCCTCTAATATATTCACTATCCATATTATTCCTCTTTTCCTATTAATTATATCAATTAAAAAAAAAGAAGTAAAGTTTTATTATTTTATAATTAATAACTTCGCTTCCCGGATTAAATGTTAATCTTCCATACCTTAGTAGTTAGTATATTCCTTTATGCGGTACA
>CAMVMQ010000035.1 GCA_947168625.1 uncultured Caryophanales bacterium | reverse complement strand
CTTCTATTCTTAGTAAATCATTCATATTTTTTCTCTGAGTTATATTTAACCATATTTTTTAAATAATGTGTCAAATAAATGTCTAAATAATTGAAAACAAAAGTTATTTGAGTTATAATTTAATTGTAAGGTAGTAAAGTATGGGAAAGAGAAAAAAGAAGAAGTCTTCCAGTTACTTCATAGTTTTAATTATTATTATTTTTGCAATTATATATAATGAAGATATACTTAAAGAAACCTATAGTAGTGATAACAAAGATTTATTAGAAGTATCTTATCAGATAGAAGACATTCCTGAATATAATGGTGCTAGTTATGTTTATGTTAATGGGAATAAACCTATCTTTAAAGAAGAAGATATAAATACTGAATCATTTGAAATATATGGAGCATTAGATAGTTTGGGAAGATGCACTTATACATATGCTAATTTAAGTAAAGAATTAATGCCTACGAAAGAAAGAGAGAGTATTGGCAGTGTTAAACCAAGTGGTTGGCAAACTATTAAATATGATTTTATTGAAGGAAAATATCTTTATAATAGATGTCATTTAATTGGATATCAACTTACTGGAGAAAATGCCAATAATAGAAATCTTATTACATGTACTAGAAAGATGAATACTGGTACAATGCTTGAGTATGAGAATAAAGTTGCAAATTATATTAAGAAAACTAATAATCATGTATTATACAGAGTTACACCAATATTTGATGGAGAAAATCTCCTTGCTAAAGGTGTATTAATGGAAGGCATGTCCGTTGAAGATAGAGGTGAAGGATTAATGTTTAATATCTTTGTCTACAATGCTCAAGACGGTATCATTATTGATTACAGTAATGGGGAAAGTTACATTGAATAAAGAAAGAAGGAATGATTATGAAAAATGATGTAGTAGAAGCAGTAATTGAGATACCATTTCGTTCAAGGAATAAGTATGAGACCGATTTAGAAACTGGTAAACTAAAGTTAAATAGGGTACTATATTCAGCCATGGGATATCCTACAGAATATGGTATTATTGATAAGACACTAGCAGGTGATGGGGATCCACTAGATATACTAGTAATAGCTACTGAACCAACTTATCCTGGGTGTATTGTACCATCTAGAGTTATTGGATATTTAGAGATGTCTGATGACGGTAAGGAAGATAATAAGATTATTTCAGTAGTTGCTCCAGACCCTAGATATAATGAAGTACGTACCCTAAATGATATTTCTCCGTTTGTTTTAGAAGAAATAAAAAATTTCTTTGCTAATTATAAAGATTTAGAAAACACTAAGGTAATAGTAGGAGATTATCATTCTAAAGAAGAAGCTTTAAAACTAATCGAAGAGTGTAGAAATAATTTTAAAGGATAATATCTTATCATCTAAAGGTAGTAAAACCAATTACAAATATATTCAGGTATCTTGATAGATTGAAGATAAAAAGTATGAAGTTAATTAATCAGCAATTCTTCATACTTTTTTTAAAATAATTTAATAATAAAGTATGCTATTATTCCTGAAATAACCATATTAAGTAGTCTTCCCTTTAGGTAGTATTTATATTTAATATTATCTAATGATGATATTATTTGCATATGAATAGATAGACCACTAAAAGATATAATCATTGTAGATAATACAATTTTTAACGTATTATCAATACTTAAACTTGAAAGATAAGAAAGAGCCATTGTCATTTCTAATAATGATTTAATAAAAAGATTCAAAATAGTATTCAAATGAAAAATATTAGAAATTAGAGTGGTTAAGATGAGAAAAAGAGTTACTGTGCCTCCTATTAGTAGTAGAGAGTTGACACTTTTCGTTATTGAAGAAGACAAAACCTTTTCAAAGCTTTGACTTTTTAAAGGGGCTAGTTTATAATTAAATGTAGGATGGTTATGATATCTAAAAATAATACCAATAATAATATTTCCAAGGATATGACTAATAAGTATTATAATTGAACTACATACATCATTTAAATAAAATGAGCCAATCGTTTCTAAGATAAATAAAGGATTAGCAAAATTACAAAAGAGTAATAGATGTGTTGCTTCCTCTTTTGATATTTTATTTGTATCGATAGCTTTTTTAATACAAATAGCATTAGTAGGAAAGCCAGATACTAAAGAAATAAGTAGAATAGTAACAGCGTTATAACTTATATTAAATAGCTTAGTCATTATATTAGTTATTGGTCTTGGTATAATACTAATACTACTATAAGTAATTAAAATATCAGAAAGAATTATCATGGGAAACATTGATGGAATTAGGGTATTATACCAAATATAAAGTGAAGACAAGATTGCTTCTGATACTAGATTTTTATTTATTAAAACCATTATTAACGTTATAATAGTTAAAATAACAATAATATAATTAGTATATTTTTTCATAGTAGATTATATGATATAACATAGAAAAAAAGAAATGAGAATGGTAATATGAAATTTAAAAAATTTATTAAAGAAAATTATAAATTCGCTTTAGTTTTAATAATATTAGGGTTATTTTTTAATCTTCGTCTTCCTTATTATGTTATGGCGCCAGGAGGTACTATTAATATAACAGATAGAGTAGAGAAAGATAACTATCATAGCAATGGAACAATAAATATGTTATATGTAAGTGAATATAAAGCTACTCCATCTAATATGTTAGTATCAAAAATAATGGGATATGATGTTTTGAAAAATGAAACAAAAATAATATCCAATGAAAGCATTAAGGAAGCCGAAAATAGAGAGAAAATAATGAGGGATAATTCATTAGATATTGCTTTAATGGTGGCTTATAAAAAAGCAAATAAATATATAAAAATAAATGATGAAAAAGCTGTAGTAATAGCCTCTACTGAAGATAATAATTTAATAATTGGCGATATTATTTTAGAAGTAGATGAAAGAAAGGTTACTAATGTAGATGAGATAAGAAAAATTATTAATACTAAAAATGTAAATGATATAGTTACCTTTAAGGTGTTAAGAAATAATAATATTACAAATGTTAAAAGTAAAATTAAAGAAGAAAAAGGTATAAAAGTAGTAGGAGTAGTTATTGTTACTGACTATGATTACGATATCGAACCAAAAATTAATTTGAAGTTTAAAAGAAGAGAGTCTGGTTCTTCAGGTGGGCTTATGCTCACTTTAGCGATATACAATGCGATATCAGATAAAGATATAATAAAAGGGAGAAATATCGCTGGGACTGGAACAATATCACAAGATGGAAGCATTGGAAAAATAGATGGCATTAAATATAAGATAATGGGAGCAAAAAAGATGGATATTGTTTTTGTACCTAGCGCTAATTATGATGAGGCGGTTAAGACAAAAAAGAAATATCATTATAATATGGATATTGTAAAAGTAGATACCTTTGATGAAGTACTAACATATTTGGATAAATAAGGAAGGTGATATAATGATTCTAAGAAGACCATATGCTTTTTTTATAAAGCATTTCCGACTAATACACTTAATAATGTTTGGTTTATTTCTCAACAACATAATTAAAGCTAATAATATTCTTGATTTTTTCAAAGACTATATTTCCTATAATGGTAACATTGAGGTTGTTTCAACAAATTATATTAACTATTATATATTTATTAGTGCAATCTTAATTATTGTTGCATCTATAATAATCTATTATTTAATGAAGTATAAAAATAAACCAAAAATATTTTATATATATACAATTATATTGTCAATAATATCAAGTATTATTTTCATTTATCTATATCGCAACATAAAAGTATTAGAAACCATTCCTGTTTCAGGAAGAGAAATAAGATTATTTAGGGATATAGCAAGAATTAACTTCTGGTCTTTAACAATTTTTTCATTACCAGTACTCGTAAGAGGTCTTGGCTTTGATATTAAGAAATTTAATTTTAGTAGAGATTTAAAAGAATTAAATCTAAGCGAAGAAGATAAAGAAGAGGTAGAACTAACTTCTCAAATAGATGCTAATTCATTAAAAAGAGTAGGAAGAAGAACATTTCGTGAACTAAAATATTACTATCAAGATAATACCCTAATAATAAACATTATCTTCGCTATAATAGGAATAATACTCCTCATTTATCCATTTAATAAATATGTAATAAATAGAGATTTAAAAGAAGGACAAATATTAAGTACAGATAATTTTAATTTAAGAGTTAATTCATCATTTATAAGTAATAGAAATAGAATAAGTCCAAATAATAGCTACATTATTGTAAAAATTAGTGTTCTTGGCAAAATAAATAAATCTTCCTTAGATATGAATAAAATAACACTAATTACTAATAACAATAAGTATATACCAAGTGAAAAATATTATAATTATTTTTCTGATATTGGAGTGGGCTATCACAAAGAAATCTTAGATACTAAAAATTATCATGATTATATATTAATATTTAATGTAGATAATAGTGAAAAAAATTATCATCTTAAATATTTAAATAGCAAAAAATTAATTAGAATTAATCCAAATAATCTGGAATAATTCTTTTTTTTAATAAATTGCCAATATTAATTGACAAAATGGGACAAAAAAATTATAATTATACTAGAGGTGGTTTAGTGTGAACTATACTAATAGAGAAGTAGTTAGAAGATTAAAACAATATGATATGTTTCTTAATAGTCTTAGCCTTGAAAAAGATGAAAACATAAAAGAAAGAATAAGCGATCAATTAGATAAGATTGAAAAGCAAATATTACTTGAAACCAATACTGAATATGAAGAAGAATATATGCATGTTCTTGGAGAGGAAACAGGTTCCTTTGATGAAGAAAAAAATAAACTTCATCATTTGATTGAAACTATTGAAGGAAGAAGAAAATATCTTGATGAAAGAAAAGAAAACCACAAGAAAATAACAGGATCGATAGTGGAACTTACAAACTTTTTAGGCGAAGATAAACTAACTATCTTTAGGAGAAGATTAGAAATAATAGAAACATATGAAAGAAATAAAGAAGAACAAGAAAAGATTATGAACGAGATGAAGAGCCTTGATATTAAAATTAGTGAAGCTTCTCGTAATGTTAAAGCAAATGCTAGACTAGACGACATCTTAGAAAATAAGATGATAGAATTAATAGGAAAAGCATTGGAAAAATTGAACCTATATTCATTATCTTCTAAAGAAAATGAAATTGAAGAGAAACATAAAATTTTAGAATACGCACTAGATATGGCTAAGGAAAACTTGAAATCAGCTAAAGAAATAAATAATACCTATATGATATTAGAGTGCGATAATATATTATCTGAAGTAACTATTGAATATAATGAATATCATGAAAAATTATATGCATTAAAATTAATGAATGTTTATGATGGCAAAGTAGACGATTATGATGCTCTTTTTAAGAAGAGAGAAGAAATAGATGGTATCTTAAAAGAAATACCAGAAACTCCTCTATTTAACGAGATAAACGAAGAAATAAGTAAAGAATATAATACGATAAAGATGCAGAAACAAGACTTAGATACTTATGAGAGTTTAAAAAACGAAAGATTAAAGAAAAGAGAGAGACTTACTACTTTAGAAGATCAGAATAACTCTCCTGAATTTAAAGCAGTTTTAGATGAGTTAATTAAGAATGAAGCGAGAATTAAGGAAGAAAAAATACGTCTTGCTAAAAAGAGAGAATTTCAAGAAAAACAAGCTAAAATGATTGAAGAACAAAAGCTTGAAGCATCGCGCCGTCGAAGACAAAAATTAATTGAAGAAGCAAGAATGAAAGAACAACAAGAAAGATTAAATAAAGTAAAAGATCTTCAAAAAAATAGTGTTATTAATGATAAGAAAGAAGAAGAAAGCAAAAATCCACTAAAAGATCTTGATCTTGATACTTTACTTGGTAAAAAGAATGATAATATAGATATTGAGTCTCCTAAAGAAAAGAGTATCCTAGAAGAAATGGCTGAAGAAATAAAAGAAGAGCCAGAAGAGAAACCTAAAGAATTATTTGATAAAGTTGAAGATAATAATAATGATATGGAAGTCACTTTTGATGATATAGATATAAAAGATGATAAAGAAGTTAAAGAAGTTTCTAATGATTTTGATGACATACCTGTAATTGAAAATAATAACTTAAAGCCAGAATTATTAGACAAGGAAAATGATGATTTTCCAATATTAAAGGGTAAAGAAGGTGAGATACTATGGAAGGAAACTCTATAAAAACATTTGAAAACCTATGTAAGATTTTTGAAATGCGTATTAGACTTGATAATGCTAAAGGAGAAACAGTACCTTCTGAAATAATCGATGATTATGAAAAATATGCTACTAAAATTGATACTATTTATAATGAAGAATTCCAAAACAATTTAAAGCGTCTCATTTCTCCTCAAAACACATTAGAAAAAGAAAGAGAAAGATTAGAAAAATTAATTTCTCTTCTTGAAGATCGCCTCGAAAAAAGATCATTACTAGCAGGCAATTTTCATAAAACTACTGGTAAATATATTAAAAATTTACAGCTTATTGTTTCAGAAAAAGAACTTAACAATAAGAAAGAAAGATTATTAGTTATATCTAAATATCTAGATACAACTAAGGAAATTGAAGATATAAAAAGTAGTGTAAAAAAATTAAAAGAAGATTTAACTGAGGAAGAAACTAAAAAGAATGATTATGAAGAGAGAAATAAGACTCTAGAAGATGAATTGTATTCAAGTTTCGTAACTAGTATTGAAAATGATGAATACTACGGAAATATTGAAGAAGAAAATCTTGATGAGATACTAGCAGATGTACGTAATAAAGCAAAAGATGCAAAAGAAACACTAGAAATTACTAAAAAAAGTGTAAACAATCTTGTATCTAGTGGTATGGATGATGAATATGAATCTTATATTGAAGAAGCAAATAAGAACTATTACTTATGGAAAGAAAGAGAAATTGTTCTTAGTATTTATTCATTAGTTATAAATTTTGAAGATGAATTTAATGACTTACTAAAGAAGAGAGAAAATATAAATAAATTATTTGATGAGAGAAAAGAACTTGTACTTGTAAAAGAAGATGTTTTAATTCCATTTGAAAATGTCATGGAAAAGCAAAACAAAATACTATCAGATGAGAAAGATATCCTTGATAATATAACTAACTTAAATAGTAGAATTGATTTTAAAGAAGAAAGACTAGAGGAATTAGAAACAGTTTTAGAAGAGCCAGAAGTACTTGCTATCTTAGATGAATTTAAACTTCTTCCTGATATGCCTAAAGAGCCTAAAGAAGATGAATTTGTTCCAGTATTTGATATTCCTTCTGATGAACCATTAGTAAAAGAGATAAATCCATATGAAATAGTATCTATTGATAATTATCCACCAACACTAAATATAGGTCTTGCAAAATTAAAAGGGACCAGTGTCAGAGACAAAGTAAATAAAAAACTAAACCCAGAATTAAATACATCAACGCCAAGTAATGAAGAAATTAACGAAAATAATCCTTCTACTGATGATTCTCCTAATGAAAAAGAAGATACTGGTAAAGAAATAAACAAAATTGAGTCTTTTGTTGAACCTGAGAATACTAATTTGTCGGTAACTCCTATTAATGATATTCCAGTAACTGAAGGTGTAATTAATGAAGACACTAATATACCAGAGCCAGTAGTATTAAATGAGGTTCCTAAAAGTGGAACGCCAGTAATAGAAGATACAATGGCTAATCCAAATACAACAGATATTCCAAATGATAATAATTCATTTTGGGTACCAGTTTCTGATTCTAAATTAGAACAAAGCCAGTTTCCAAATATAAATATTCCTTTTACAAATAGCAATATAAACTATGGTGAAGATAATTTAGGTTTTCCTAGCATAGAAGAAGAAAATAAAGGAGAATGATAGGTTATGTTAAATGTAGATAATGTAATAACATTGGCTAATAATGAAAAATATTTAGTGTTAGATAAAGTATTATACAATAATATAGATTATTACTATATAGCTAAAGTAAATGCTACAGAAACAGATATTGAGAATAACTTTAAATTAGTTACAGTAAATACTATTGAAGATAATAAGAAAATAATTGAAGAAGTAACTGGTGAAGATAAACTAAAAGAAATACTTCCTAAGTTTGTAAATGAGATATAGGGATATATCTCATTTTATATTAATTAGAGTAATTATTATTTAAAAAACATATTAAGACAAGTTTACTTAACTTATTTTTAAGTATATTTCGAAATCTTTTTTGAATGATTATACGAATAAAAATAATTTATACATATG
>CAMVMQ010000034.1 GCA_947168625.1 uncultured Caryophanales bacterium | reverse complement strand
AAAAGTAAAAGAGTTGACTTTAAGAGTAATATGTGCTAATATTATGATGTTGAAGAAAGAGATACTTCTTTTTCTTTTTTAGTAGGTGATATCATGAATGAAATAGAAGAGTATGCTAAAATAAATAGAATACCGATCATGCAGAAAGATGGTATTGAGTATTTATGCCAGTATATTAAAGATAATAATATTAAAAGTATCTTAGAAATAGGAAGTGCTATTGGTTATTCCAGTATGAAGATGGCTTTAGTAAGCGATGATGTTCATGTTACCACTATTGAAAAAGATATAGATAGATATAATATAGCGGTATGTAATATTATGAAAAATAATTTAGATGGACAAATAACTATTATTAATGATGATGCTTGTAATACTACTATTAATGGTAAATTTGATTTAATATTTATTGATGCTGCAAAGGGTAAAAATACTTTGTTTTTTAATAAATATAAGGATAATTTAAATAAAAATGGAGTGATTATTACAGATAATTTATCTTTTCATGGATTAGTAGAGAATCCATCTCTAATTAAAACCAAAAACCAAAGAGGTATTGTGAATAAGATTAAGGATTATATTATTTTTTTAGATAACAATAATGAATTTATTACTACTTATATTCCACTGGGAGATACTATTTCAATATCTAAAAGGAGGGATGATGATGAGTAAGTATATTGTTATCCCTAATAATAAAGAAGATATTGATTATTTGTTAGGAAAAGATATTAGGGGCCTTATATTGGGCGTAAATAATCTATCTATTTATAATTGCGAATTAAACATAGATAGTATACTTGATTTAGATAATAAGACTGATAAAAAGATTATTATTGCTATTAATAAGATGATTCATAATGATGATTTGGATAATGTAAGAGAAGTATTATCTAAAGTAAAGAACACAAATATTAATATTATGTTCCATGATTTAGGTGTTTTAAACATAATTAAAGAACTAAATCTTAACAATGAATTAATTATATATGGAGAGCATTTAAATTTAAGTATTGGAAGTAATTCTTTTTATAAAGAACATGGTATTAAGTCTTCTTTTATATCTTCAGATATTACTTATAAAGAAATAAATGAGATAAAGAAAGAGACTGGTATGAATATTTATTATACTGTCTATGGCTATTTACCTATATTCTATTCAAGAAGAAGTCTAGTTACTAATTATTTTAAATATATTAATGAAGATGTAAATGATGATACGTATTATATATATGATAAAAATAATAATAGGTATCTTATTAAGGAAAGAGAATATGGTACTATTATTTATAGTCCTTTAGTTAATATTGTCAATGATTTAGATATGATTAATAATGTTGATAATTATGTTATTGATTTATCTTATATAGATGATAAAGAGATTATTAATAATATTTTAGATAATAGAGTAGAATCTAATTATAAAGGCTTTTTTAATACTAAGACGACTTATAAAATAAAGGAGGAAGGATAATGAAAAAAATAGAATTACTTGCTCCTGCTGGTGACTTAGAAAGATTAAAATTTGCCTTTATGTATGGAGCTGATGCCTGCTATATCGGGGGAAGAGAGTTTTCTCTTAGAGCTAATGCTAAAAATTTTAGTATAGATGAAATAAAAGAAGCAACGACTTATGCTCACTCTCTTAATAAGAAAGTATATGTTACGGTAAATATTGTTTTCCACAATGAGAATGAGGATAAATTATTAGATTATTTAAAATCTTTAGAGGAGGCAAGTGTCGATGCTTTAATTGTATCTGATCCTTTGGTAATAAATTTGATTAAGAAGAATAAACTTAATCTAAAGGTACATATTTCAACTCAAGCTTCGTGTCTAAATAAGGAAACAGCTTTATTTTGGAAAAATGAAGGAGCTGAAAGAGTTGTATTAGCTAGAGAGTTATCTAAAGGTGAAATAAAGGAAATAATTGATAAGACTGGTATAGAAGTAGAGTGCTTTATTCATGGAGCAATGTGTTCATCTTACTCTGGTAGATGTGTTTTATCTAATTATTTAACTGGAAGAGATGCAAATAGAGGAGGATGTGCACAAATATGTCGTTGGGAGTTTCCTTTATATGATAGTAAACTAAATAAAATAGAAAGTAAAACATTGTTTACTGCATCATCTAAGGATTTAATGATGATTGATTATATAAAAGATATGATTGATATTGGCGTTACTTCATTAAAAGTTGAAGGAAGAATGCGAAGTAATTACTATGTAGCAACAGTAATAAATACATATCGAAGTATTATAGATGATATATATAATAATACTTTAACTAATGAAAATATTACTCACTATAAAAAAGTATTAGAGCGTGTTGCTAATAGGGAGGCTAAAGTTCAGTTTTTTGATAAGTTACCTTCGGTAGATGAACAATACTATTTAGGCAGAAATGAAGCATCTAATCAAGATTTTCTTGGAATAGTTGAAGATTACGATGATGAAAGTAAAATGGTAACTATAACTGAAAGAAATTATTTTAAAACTGGAGATGAAGTGGAAATATTTGGTCCAAATATTAAAACATTTTCTTTTATAATGCCAGACATATATAATAAAGATAATGAAAAGGTAAATATTGGAAGACATCCTGAAGAAATACTTAAGTTTAAACTTGATAAGAAAGTCTTTAGAGGAGATATGATTAGAGTAAAAATTGATTAATTATATAAACTTTAAAGAATAAATTAAAAGAGATAATTATTTATTGACAAAATAATAAAAAAATAGTACAATCTTGAATTGTAATGAAAATGAAATTGTAAGGAGAAGAAATTAAATGAATGATAATAAAGTTTATCTAACTGATGAAGGTTTTCTTGAGTTAGAAGAAGAATTAAATGTACTTAAAAATGTTAAGAGACCTGAGGTAATTAAGGCTCTTAAAGAAGCTAGAGCATTAGGAGATTTATCTGAGAATGCTGACTATGATGCTGCTAGAGCTGAGCAGGCACAAGTAGAAGGTAGAATCCAAGAGTTGGAAAAGATTATGGAAAATGCTCACATTATTAAGAAGGGAAGCACTGATAAGGTATCTTTAGGTAGCACAGTAAAGATTGAGTATGTTGGTGATGATGAGGTCGAAGAATATACTATCGTTGGTTCAAAAGAGGCAGATCCTTCTAATAATAAAATATCAAATGAAAGTCCTATTGCTATTGCTATTATGAATGCTAAAGCTGGAGAAGTAAAAAAAGTTGCATCACCTAATGGTGAATATGAAGTTAAAGTTTTAGAAATTTGCTAAGGAGGTAAAATTATATGAAAAAAGTAGTAAATTATAAAGTAAGTGGAGAAGAATGGAAAGAGGCTAAGGATAAAGCTTTTGAAAAAGTAGTTAAAAAAGCAAAAGTAGATGGATTTCGTAATGGTAAAGTGCCTAGAACAATTTTTGAGAAAAAATATGGTACTGGTGAAATAATTAGTGAAGCTATGCAAGAAATGATTGACAAAAAGTATAATGAGACAATTGTTAAGGAAAAGATTATACCAATATTAGAACCCAAATTAGAAATAGTAAGTGCAGATGATAATGGTTTTGAAGTAAATATGACCTTCATAACTAATCCTGAAGTTACTTTAGGAAAGTATACTTCTCTTAAGGCTAAGAAAGAAGAAGTAAAGGTTAAAAAAGAAGAAATAGAACATGAAGTAGGTCATATTCTTGATAGATATGCTGAATTAGTATCTAAAGATGGTAAGGCTGAAAATGGTGATACAGTAATTATTGATTTTAAAGGATTTAAAGATGATAAGGAGTTTGAAGGAGGAAGTGCTGAAAACTATTCTTTAGAACTTGGAAGTCACTCTTTCATTCCTGGCTTTGAAGAGGCTATAGTGGGTATGAGTAAAGATGAGGAAAAAGATATTCCACTTACTTTTCCTGAAGACTATATGGCTAAAGATTTAGCAGGACAAAAGGTTGTCTTTAATGTAAAAGTACATGATATTAAAAAGAGAGTTATTCCTGAATTAGATGAAGAATTTTTTAAAGATTTAGACATGAAAGGTGTAACTAATAAAGAAGAATTATATAAAGTAGTTGAAGAAGAAATTAAAGTTCAAAAAGAAGAACAAGCAGAAAATATCTATACAGAAAAACTACTTGAAGAGGCTTCTAACAATATGAAAGTTGATATTGATAAGGAAATAATTGATGACGAAGCTGCGCATATGTATGAAGATTTTACAAACAGATTAAAAGGACAAGGTATTAGTGAAGAATTATATTATGCATATGCTAAAACTAGTAAAGAGGATGTTATGAAAGACTTAACAAAAGAAGCAGAAGTAAGACTTAAATATCGTTATTTACTAGAGGCTATTATTAAAGAAGAAAAAATAACAGTTACTGATAAAGAAGCTAAAGATGAAGTTAAAAAGATGGCAAAAGAGTATAATATGACTGAAGAACATGTTATGGAGCATCTTGGTTCTTTAGACAGAATTAAGTTTGAACTTGCTATGCGTAAAGCACTTGATGTATTAAAAAAATAGATAAATAAGGAGTTACTATGAATATATTTAGAGCAGTAATATTAGGAATTATTCAGGGGGTAGCGGAGTTTTTACCAATATCATCATCTGCTCACTTAATTCTTATGCCATATTTATTTGGTTGGAAAGAAAGTGGACTGTCTTTTGACGTAGCTCTTCACTTTGGTACTATGCTTGCTGTTCTTTCAATCTTTTTTAAAGATTGGTGGGAATTATTTACCGGTGCTATTAAAGCTGTAAAAGAAAAGAGACAAAATAAGAATAGTAAGATGTTTTGGTACTTAGTTATTGCTACTGTACCGGCAGCAATAGCTGGATTTCTATTCGAAGATATAATCGAAAATATTATTCGTAGTAAAATATGGATAATTGCTCTAGCACTAGCTATTATGGGAGTTCTAATTTTTGTTGGAGATAAATTATCAGAGAAACATTATAAGATAGAGAGTAGATTTGAAGATATATCACTAAAGCAAGCCATAATTATTGGCTGCTCCCAAGTATTTGCTCTTATACCAGGTTTTTCTCGCAGTGGAACAACCATTTTAACTGGACGTCTTTTGGGGTTAAATAAAGAAGCTGCTACTAAGTTTACGTTTCTTTTATCAGTACCTGTAATTACTGGCGCAACTATTCTAAAACTTGGTGATTTATCATTTACAAAAGAGGTTGTTGTGGGAATAATATCTTCTTTTGCAACCGGTATACTTGCTATTAAGTTTTTACTTGGATATATCAAAAAACATGATTTTTCAATATTTGCTTTTTATCGAGTAATACTATCTCTAATTATATTTATAAAATTAATATTTTTTAAATAATATTAATTTTTCTCTTGCCGATTTAGTACAGTGGTAGTACAGAAGCATGGTAAGCTTCAGAGGTAAGTTCAATTCTTACAATCGGCACCATTGAGATTAATAAAAGCACTTTTAAAATTAAAAGTGCTTTTATAAATGTGATGAATTTTGTGAACACTTGTTTTAAATATTCTTTCATAATAAAAACAAGCGATTGCTTGTTTTAAATGTGTGTTAATTTGGTTCTTTTTTAAAATTATGAAAAACTTTAATTATTTTGTACAAGTTCCAGTTGTATTGTTACTGAACCAAGTTGAAAATTCAGTTAAGTAGGCATCGACACCAATTTGATCTGCATATTTTTTTTGTTCTTTATAGTTATATGAAAATCCTTTTGTTGAATATCCAACAAGTTTTTTATCATCATACCTTATTGTAATATTTCCTTCATTAGATTTACATACCATTTTCTTTGTTTTAGCAGTAGTAACGATAAAAATAGCTATTACTAATATAATTATTCCTATAGTTAAACATCCTACAATTGATAATGTTTTCTTCATATTTTGATCCTCCTCTAGTATGATTATACATTAATTATAAAATAATGTAAATATTTTATAATTAATATTATAAAAGTAAAATAATATGTTATAATTGTTCTATAGAATAGTTGTTTGAAGAGGAGGAGATTTTATGAAAATTGAAGTTTTACAGGTTGAAAGTGAAGGGAAGAATGAATTTGAAATAAGATATAATGATATATTGCAATACAAAGCAACATTACCTTTTATTTCGGTTAAGGAGCCACTAAGTTTAGATAAACTTAGGAAAATTAAAGTATTTGATACAGATAATAATGAAATTTATACAACAGATTACAAATATATAGAAAATCTTAAGGAAGAATTTGTTCCAATGAAATTTTTGATAACGGGTAGTCAAAAATTTAATCAATTATTATTTATTTCAGACAAAAAAATAATTAAGATTTATTATGAGGATAAGGCTTTATGGGATAATAGGTATGTTATAGAGATGAATGATAAAAAATATTTTTGTTATTCAATAGAAGATGGCTACATTAGACATTTTCCTGTATATGATGGTGATACACAAATTGGTGAGGCTCTAAAATCAAATATAGTTATTGATGGCAAAGATGAATATTGCTGCTATTTAAAAGATGGTTATGAAAGTATAAGCGATGGTATTGCAGCCTTATTATTATATTTGGATAGGAGCCTATATAATTCAGCATATCTTGTGAATAAATCCTATAATTTATCAAAAGCATATTCATATAATAAGACAAATAAATTCTATGATAAAGAATGGGTTAAAAAAAATTTTGGTGATGAGTTTTATAAAAAAGTAGATGAAGATGTTCGATTGGTTAAAGAAAAGTTTAGTAATCCTCTAAATACACTTGAAGAACAATGGAATTCTATGCCAGCGACGAGTAGAAGATTATTACAGTTTTTTTTAATATTAATATTTGCAATAGCCTTTATAGTTTTATTAATTTATTTGATATCCTTATTATAGTACAATGTGGATTGATGATTATTTATTAATATGTCATTATTTTGTTAAATATTGAAATTATTAATAAGATTTATATTGTTACTAGCGGATATGAAATAGGGAATGGATTATTTTTAAAGTTTATATATCTTTAATTTGATTTTTTTAATGATTTAATCATTCTATTATCTAATTGAATAATAGGATGATTTTTTTATGCATATATATTAATGAGGTGGTTTAATGCAAGAAACTTATACTGTTAAAAGTGGAGATACGATTTTTATGGGGAATAATGAGTAAAATTATTGATTTATTTAGAAAAAAGTTTACAATATAATGTAAGAAAGGAGTAGTTATGAATTTAGAAATTATTAATTTATTGAGAAAAACAATTACTTCACTTTCATGTATAGAAAAAACTACGACTGATGAAAACTTAAAAAACGAAGCTTGCAAATATTTAATGGATTTAATAAATCAATATAAAAAGATTATTGAATCAAATGACATTAAAGGAATAAAATTTAAATATACTGAAGAAGATTTAATTGATTTTTCTTACAGATGTATCGAAAACAAAGAAAATGATTTTGTAAAGTTAGGAGAAGACATTCAATTTGGAATTATAGAACTTACAAAATTATTAAAATAATATAAAAAATAAGGAGGTATTTATATGGGAAATGATGCAAAAAAACAGAAGGTGGAACATATATTTAGAGTTGATACTGATAAAAGAGGGAAGGATCATATTGATATTTACGACCAAGACCCAAAAGGACCACATGACGAATCTATTCATATAACTATAAAAGAAGATGGGAGTGGAACAATTACAACAAAAAGTGGTGATGAACCTAGAGAAACGACTGATACAAAATGTTATTTAACTTCTGCTTGCATGAAATATTTTCAAGAAAAGTTTGATGATAATTGTTACGAGTTGACAGTACTTAGATGGTTTCGAGATAATTTTGTGTCAAAAGAAGATATAGAACATTATTATGAAGTGGCACCAATTATAGTTGAAACAATAAATAAAGAAGAACAATCTGGTATTATTTATGATTATATATATGATAATATAGTAGATTATTGTGTTGAGCAAATTGAACAAGGGAACTATGAGGCTGCATATAACAGATATAAAAATAGTGTTTTAGCGTTGGAAGAACAATTTGCTAGACCAAAACTTACAGATAGATTAGTGAAAACTTTAAAGTTAAAAAATCAAAATTTATAAAAAATTAATCATCCTATAAAATCTAATAAAAATTAGAAAATAGGATGATTTTTTGTATATTAAAGTATTATAGTATAAAGGTTTACTCAATAATCATCCTTAATATCAACCTACAAAGTAGGATGAATTTCGTAAGTACGAAATAAGAAAGGCGCCATTATAAACACTTATGAAATAAGGCTAAAGTTTATATTATGGTGCCATCTTCTTATCCTGCTGTTTCATATTTCAATGAATATTGAATCATTTTGGGATGATAGACAAAACTTTCCATAGTAAATGACTTGATTCTTATATTTAATGAGAGGTATCATCCAAGCAAAAGGAGATGATGTTTATGAATATGAAGGAGGATTATGAGATTAAGTGATATTATTAGGTATGTGAATTTCATACCAAGTAATATTACAAAAATTAAAACCATAGAATTAATTGGAGGTATCAA
>CAMVMQ010000033.1 GCA_947168625.1 uncultured Caryophanales bacterium | reverse complement strand
GTCTTAGAAAATCAAATAGTAGAGGCTACTTATAATAAAGAAGCCTATATAGTCGAAGGACTTCCTGATACTGCAGATGTAACGCTAATAGGTAGAACAGTAGATTTATATCTAGCTAAGCAACTATCGACAGGTAAAGTTACCGCTGATCTTTCCAATTTAAAAGCCGGTACTCACAAGGTTGATTTAAATTATCAAAGTTCGATTAATTCAGTTTCATATAAATTAAATCCATCAACAATAACTGTTAACGTTTATGAAAAAGTATCTGCTACTAAGACAATAACAATTGATGTCATTAATAAGGATAAATTAAACAGTACCTTATCAGTTAGTTCAGTTACTTTAGATAAAGAAGAAGTAATAATTAAAGGAACTGACGATGAAAAGTCAACACACAACATTGAAAACGTAGCTACAGTTAAAGCACTCGTCGATATTGGTAGTTTAAGCGATCCTAAAGCAGGTGTAAATAAACTAGATAATGTAAAATTACTTGCCTACGATAAATATGGTAATGTTGTTGATGTAGAGATAGTACCAGAAAAGGTAACAGCCACGATTAATATTGAATCATATAGTGCTGATGCAAAGATAAAAATTGTTCCAAAAGGAAAAGTTGCCTTTGGTAAAGCTATTAGTTCAATTACAACATCAGTTAATTCTGTAACTATCTATGGTGATGAAGAAACAATAAAAGCATATGCTGATTCATATATACCAATAGAAGTAGATGTAACAGGTCTTTCTGATAGTAAGACATATACAATAGTCATTCCTAAACATGACGGAATAAGAGAAGTATCCGAAAAAACTATTACCGTTAAAATAAGCCTTAGTGAGGAAGAAAGTACTGAAATAAAAGATATAAAGATTGATGCTATCAATCTAGGACCAAATCTTAAAGCAGGAGCAATAGGAGAAAACTCATCTAAGACTGCAGTTATTGTTAAAGGAACTAAAGAGGTACTTGAAAGTATTGATGCTACAGCAATTAAAGCAACTGTTGATTTATCTGGATTAGGAGAGGGAGAGCATACAGTTAAAGTAGAAGTAACTGGTGATGAAGTAAAAGCAAGCTACACTCCTAAAACAACATCAATAAAGGTACGTATAACAAAAAGCGAATAAAAAGTCTAGTTTTGTCGAAACTAATGCAAAATATAAATAAATATGCTATTCTCTTATAAAAGGAGGATAGCTATGGGATATATATTAGCAATAGATATTCTAGATGAAATGAGTAAAGACATTTCGTACATTAAATTAAATAGTTATTTAAAGGGAAGAAAAAAACTATAATTTTCTTCCCTTTATTAAAAAAGGAGTACATATTTATGAAAGAATTAAAAAAAACTAATGAAAAAAAGAATAATTATTTATTATATATATTGGAGTTAGTAGTATCAATTATTCTTATATTTGCTACTGAAAAATTATTAAATACAATTAATTTCATATTTATAATTATACTTTCTTTAATAGGAGTAATAGAACTAATTAATTATATTATGGATAAAGAATTTTAAAAGAAAAATTCTGCACCACTATTTGCAGGCGTTATATGTATTTGGATGGCAATTTTTATATATAAATATGGAGATTTTCTATTCTTACAAATACTACCAGTATTAATATCATTGTTTCTATTCTTAATAGCAGCCTCTGCCTTAACTAAGTATTTTGATTATAAAAAAATAGCTTTCCTAATCACAAGCATTATATCTCTTGTATTAGGAATTATCTTAGTATTTGCACCAAGTAGTGCCATGTATACCTTATTTAAAATAGCGGGTATTTATATGATGATTACTATAGTATTAGACATATCATTTTTGATAAAGAATAAATAAAATATCTATCAATTTAGATATTTTTTTCACTTTGCTTTCAAATTAACTAAAGTTAATTTGAAATATCCATTAAAAATTATTCTAGTATCAAATGATAGTTTAATATATACATAAAACTGTTGACAGATAAAAATATTTATAAAAATTATTTGCAAATACAGCATTTTGTGATATAATTATGACTTGTGAAAAAAAGAAGGTGTAAATGTGAAAATTAGAAATATAGCTATTATAGCCCATGTTGACCATGGTAAGACAACATTAGTGGATCAATTGTTAAAGAAATCAGGAACATTTAGAGATAATGAACAAATATCAGAAAGAGTTATGGACTCTAATGACATAGAAAGAGAAAGAGGAATAACTATTCTTGCTAAGACAACATCTATAAATTATAATGGATATAAAATTAATATTCTTGATACTCCAGGACATGCAGATTTTGGTGGTGAAGTTGAAAGAATTATGAATATGGTTGATGGTGTTCTTTTACTAGTGGATGCCTATGAAGGTACTATGCCTCAAACTAGATTTGTTCTAAAAAAGGCATTAGAAGCAGGAGTAAAACCAATTGTTGTTATTAATAAAGTTGATAAACCAACTGCCAGAGTGGAAAAGGTATTAGATGAAGTAATTGACCTATTTATTGAATTGGGAGCAAGCGAAGAACAATTAGATTTTAAAGTTGCATATGTTTCAGCATTAAATGGTACCGCCTCTTTAGAACCAGACATTAACACGCAGGTCGAAAACTATGATGATATCTTTAATTTAATCATTGATGAAATACCAGAGCCTAAAGTTGATGCTGAAGGAACTCTTCAATTCCAGCCAGCACTTTTGGACTATAATGAATATGTAGGTCGTATTGGAATAGGTAGAATAGAAAGAGGACGTATTAAAGAAAACGAAATGGTTTCATGTGTAAGACTAGATGGAAGCATTAAACAATTTAGAATTCAAAAGTTATTTGGCTTTGAAGGCCTAAAGAGAGTAGAAATAAAAGAAGCTTCTGCTGGTGATATTGTTGCAGTAGCGGGCCTTATGGATATTTCTGTTGGCGAAACAGTCTGTGATGTTGGAAAAGAAGATGCACTGCCAATATTAAGAATTGACGAGCCGACACTAAAGATGAACTTTATGACAAATAATAGTCCGTTTGTCGGTAAAGATGGTAAATTAGTAACAGCAAGAAAGATAGGAGAGAGACTATTTAAAGAAACACAAAGAGATGTAAGCCTAAAGGTGGAAGAATCAGGAAATGAATCATGGACTGTTTCTGGGCGTGGGGAATTACATCTATCCATCTTAATTGAAAATTTAAGAAGAGAAGGATACGAATTGCAAGTATCTAAACCTGAGGTAATCACAAAAGAAATAGATGGTATAAAATGCGAACCTTATGAAGATGTCCAAATTGAAGTAAGTGATGATTGCGTTGGAAGCGTCATTGAAGCATTGGGCCTTCGTGGTGGTAAAATGGAAAATATGTCCAATGTTAATGAATTAATTAGATTGAATTATATTATTCCATCTCGTGGATTAATAGGCTTTAATACCGATTTCATGACTCTAACTAAAGGATATGGTATTTTAAATCATTCTTTTAAAGAATATTTACCAATTGAAAATATAAATAGTACAGAAAGAAAGTTTGGTGTTTTAGTAGCAACTGAAGCTGGTAAAGCAACCGCATATGCATTAGGACAATTAGAAGACCGTGGAGTAATGTTTATCGAGCCGGGTACAGAAGTGTATGAAGGTATGATTGTTGGCGAATGTAATAGAGAAAATGACTTGGCAGTAAATGTTGTAAAAGGAAAGCAACTAACCAATACGAGAGCATCAGGATCTGATCATACCGTAGTATTAAAAAGGCCTAGACCACTTTCACTAGAAATCTGCCTAGATTATATTAATAATGATGAGTTAGTAGAGATTACTCCTAACTATATAAGACTTAGAAAATTTATTTTAAATACCGAATCAAGAAAGAAGTTTGACGCAAAGAAATAACTTCTTTTTTTTTACAAATAATAAAATATTTAAGAGATAAATTCCCTCTATTGTTATTTTTATTAAGATATGGTAAAATTAACATATAAACATAAATAAAGAAAAGAGGGATTGTTATGTCAAAATATAAAGTTATGGATGCCAATGAAGCCGTAGCTAGAGTTGCATATAAATTTACTGAATTAGCAGGTATCTATCCAATAACCCCAGCATCACCAATGGCTGAAAAAGTTGATAAATTAAGTACAGAAGGCGAAAAAAATTTTTTTGGAAACAAAGTTAAAGTGGTAGAAATGGAATCTGAAAAAGGAGCTATTGCCATGGTTCATGGTGCTCTTCAAAGTGGTATTTTAAGTACAACCTTTACAGCAAGTCAAGGATTATTACTAATGCTACCTAATCTTTATAAATTAGCAGGAGAACTTCTTCCTGGTGTAATCCATGTTGCTGCTCGTGCACTTTCCACTCACGCTTTAAGCATATTTGGCGATCATCAAGATATATATGCTGCTCGAAGTACTGGTGTATGCATGCTATCGTCAACGTCAGTAGAAGAATCTTATCATATGGCAATGGTTGCCCATCTTTCTAGCATAAAATCCTCTCTTCCTTTTATTAACTTCTTTGATGGCTTTCGTACTAGCCATGAATTAGATAAAATTAAAGAAATAGATTTATCAAAGATAGAAGCATTGATTGATAAAAAGGCTTTACAAGATTTTAGAAATAGAGCCTTAAATAATGAAAATCCCGTAACTATTGGGACTAATGAAAACGATGATATTTATTTTCAACATACCGAAAGCAGAAACAATTATTATGAAAAAGCTATTAATAATGTTATATATTACATGGAAAAAATTAATAAAATAACCCATAAAAATTATAGACCATTTAATTATTATGGAGCTGAAAATGCTACTTCCATTATTGTTGCCATGGGTTCAGTATGTCAGTGTGTTGAAGAAACTATTGATAAATTGAATAATGATGGTTATAAAGTAGGTTTAGTAGAAGTTCATCTCTTTAGACCGTTTAGTATAAAACATTTACTAGAAGTAATACCCAAAACTGTGAAAAGAATAGCAGTTTTAGATCGAACTAAAGAAGCAGGCTCTTCTGGCGAGCCCCTATATTTAGATGTATTAAGCGCTGTTAAAGGTACTGATATCTTAGTAATTGGAGGCCGTTATGGATTATCATCAAAGAATACCACTCCTGCTATGATAAAAGCAGTATATGATAATTTAAATAAAGATATGAAAAATAATTTTACTATTGGTATTAATGATGATGTTACTAATTTAAGCTTAGATTATGATGAAAAATTTAAATTAGATAATAAATCATATGAATTATTAATCTATGGCTACGGCTCTGATGGTATGGTATCCACTTCTAAAGACATACTTAAAGTACTAGGAGATAATACTTCAAAGTATGTCCAAGGATATTTTCAATATGATTCGAAGAAATCAGGAGGAGTCACACGTAGTCACTTACGTTTTTCAAATAGTGAAATAAAAAGTACATACTATATTGAAAATCCAGACTTCATTGTCGTATCTAAAGATACTTATATGTATAAATATGATATTCTAGATAACTTAAAAGATAGTGGAATATTATTTTTAAACACAAGTCTTGAAGAAGAAAAGTTAAAGGCTTCTCTCCCTGACAAAGTAAAATACCTAATGGCTCTAAAAAATATTACTTTATATACTATTGATGCATATAAAATAGCAAATAATTTAGGGCTAAAGAATAAAATTAATACTTGTATGGAAGTATGTATATTAAAGATAATGAATTTATATGATATGCATAAAGTAATAAGTATCATGAAAGAAAATAATAAATTAAGATTTTCATCCAAAGGACAAAAGATAATTGATATAAATAACAATATTATCGATGTATCATTAGAATATTTAAAAGAAATAAAAATAGATAAAAATTGGATTAATCTTAAATATAAAGAAAATAATGACTATTCTTTTGCTGAAACTATTAACTTACTTAAGGGAGATAAGTTGCCAGTAAGTAACTTTATTAAGATAGCAGGAGGTGCTATCAAAGGTGGTACTACAAAAGAAGAAAAGAGAAACATTGCTGAGAATATTCCTAATTGGATACCAGAAAATTGTATTGAGTGCAATCAGTGTGCATTCTCTTGTCCTCACGCAGTTATAAGACCATTTTTATTGGATAAAAAGAATGATAAAGTAATTAGTATTCCATCTCTTATGCCTAAAGATAAAGAGTTTACTATCGGAATAAACTATGAAGCATGCACTGGATGTGGAATATGTGTAAACACATGTCCTGGAAAACTAGGAAATAAAGCTTTAGAAATGATTTCTAATAACAAAAAAGATAATAATTTTGATTATCTTCTTAAAAACAATATAAATGAAAAATATGATAACAAAGTACTTACCACAAAGAATGTTTCATTTAAAGAACCAAAGTTTGAATACTCAGGAGCATGTGCTGGATGTGGAGAAACACCATACTTAACAAATCTAACCAGAGTATTTAATGATAATTTAGTTATAGCTAATGCAACAGGATGCTCTTCTATCTATGGAGGAAGCATTCCTAGTACACCTTATAGTGTACCTTGGGCTAGTTCATTATTTGAAGATAATGCTGAATATGGTTATGGAATATTAACTGGTATTAATATAAAGAGAAATAAAATAAAAAAATATATGGAAGAATATCCTCGTAATAAAAAATTTAAATCATGGCTTGATAATATGGATAATTATGAAATATGTAAGGAAGTAAAAGAAAAAATCAATTACAAGAAACATCCATATTTATTAGAAATGAGAGATTACATTGTCCCTAAGAGTGTGTGGGTAGTAGGAGGAGATGGTTTTGCCTATGATATAGGTTATGATGGTATTGATCATATCCTATCTAAAAAAGATAATATAAATATTTTAATATTAGACACTGAAGTATACTCTAATACTGGAGGACAATCTTCCAAATCGTCAAATATTGGTTCAGTAGCATCATTCACTTCTTCTGGTAAAGATAACTACAAGAAAGATTTGGCTCGTATTGCAATGTGTTATCCACATGTCTATGTTGCTTCTACTAATATTGGTTATAATAAAGAACAGTATCTAAAAGTATTAAAAGAAGCATCAGAACATAATGGACCATCACTAGTAATAGCATATTCTCCATGTATTGAACATGGTATCAAAAATGGCATGGAGCATTCACAAGATAATGCTCGCCTCGCTACAGATTGTGGGTACTTTTTAACTTTTAGATATAATCCGGATATAAATAAATTTAATTTGGATTCGAAACATCCTAATTTTGAAAAGTATGAAGATTATTTAATGACTGAAAATAGATTTGCCAATCTAAAAAGGATAAATAAAGATAATGCCACTACTTTATTAGAAGAGCAAAAAAAATGGGCAATGAATAGATTTGAATATTATAAAATGTTGGATGGTGATAATAAGTGAAAGAAACAGAAATAAAATTAGATGGTAAAAAAATAAAAGTAATAACTAAATTACCTGAAAAAGAAATTGAAGACAATAATATTAAAAGACTACTAGATGACACCATTGACTTGACGGAAGAATTAGAGGAGCAAAAAAGATGACAAGTGCCGAAAAAAGAGATATATTTTTAAAATATCTAGCCAAAATATACAGTCAAAACCCTGATTTTCCTATTTTTGAAGATACAATTTATTCAGAATTAATTTCATTCGGCGCAAATGAAGGAAAACAATATGAAATACCCAAAACTAATTTAGTGCCCGTTCAAACAGCATTGGGAAGAGAGTATCAAAAAAACACATGGAATCATATTTATTTTCTGGTTTTTGAAAATCGTAAAGGAAGTAATGATGCATCCTTTTTTGATAAAATACACAAAGGTATCAAACTTTATATTTCGGCAGAAGAAAAAGATATTTACCAACTATCGCAAAAACTATTTGACTTCATACTAAGAGAAAACATATTATGTCAAGCAAAAGTTTCACAAGAAATGCGAAATGATTGCCTAGTGGTAAGAGTAGAAACAAAAGAAGATGCAAGAAAAATCACTAAATATATTAATTCACTAAAATTTATCGATAAAGAGAACAAAAAAGAATACTCCCCAGTAAACAGATGTAATCCTTTTTTGCTAAGCAGTGATAAAGTTGGTGTCACTATAGATGGTAAATTATCTTATAATATAATTGTTACATCATTAATAAGGGATTATCTTCAAGAAAAAAGAAATACAAATAATATGAATCCAGACAGTATTTCGTCACAAGATTTTTCTTTATACGTATCAAAAATATTAGAAATGACTAAAACAAATCCAAGTATTATTAGTAGATATTCAGAAGGTCAAAATAAAAGCTTTTTAATTGTTCTTAATATTTTAAAAAAGAATCTTGAAAATGATTTAACATTTGAAGGTTTATTAGACTTTCAAGATTTGAATGAGGTAAATGAAAAAAATAGTTCTCAAAATAACTGCAATGAAGAAAATAAAAGAACAGTTAAAGAAATAATTGCTAGACTAGGACAAAAATACAATAGTTTAGAAACAGTACACAATGATATTCTATTAGAATATTTTAAAACCGGTAGAGTACAGGTCTTTACAAGAGACTACAATATTCGTAATATAATTATAGATAATTATCCTCCGCAAGTTTTAAAAGAGATTGTTTCCCAATTAGGGTTTGATGCATTATTAGATGCAGCAGAAGAAACATTAAAAAAATATAATTATGAACAACTAGTTTATGCTGTTGATAAATTAATTAATAATCAAAAAGAACAATATGATATTGATGGATTTACTAATCAAAATAATGTTAGAAGTGTCCTAGGTTATATTGTACCAGGAGCATTACTAGTAGAAACAATAAAAAAAAGAATTGAAGAAAGTGGAAAATCATATAATAGCGAAGAAATAGCTAACATGCTTTGCAATTATATAGATGAAAAAAATAAAAGAAAGAATAATACAAGATAATACATACTT
>CAMVMQ010000032.1 GCA_947168625.1 uncultured Caryophanales bacterium | reverse complement strand
ATGGAGCAGATGAGGGGAGTCAAACCCCCGTCTCAGCCTTGGCAAGGCCGAATTCTAATCGTTGAACCACATCTGCAAATTACATACAATATTATATGCGAAAAAATGATAAAAATCAACTCTTTTTCTTAAAAAAATATAAAAAATAATGTATAATTAATATTAGGTGATGTTATAATGTTTGAAAACTTAAGCGACAGATTACAAGAAGTTGTTCATAAGATTAAAGGATATGGAAAGATAACTGAAGAAAATATAAGTGATATGATGAGAGAAATAAGATTATCATTACTTGAAGCAGATGTTAATTATAAAGTGGTAAAAGAGTTTACTAATAGCGTTAAAGAAAAAGCATTAGGAGAGGCAGTTAATAAAAGTTTATCTCCTGGTGAAGCATTTGTAAAAATTGTTAAAGATGAATTGACAAATTTGCTAGGAGGGCAGTCTACCTCATTAAATGTTAAAGGAAATCCAGCAGTACTTATGTTAGTGGGTCTTCAAGGTAGCGGCAAAACAACTACAATTGGTAAATTGGCAAACTATTTAAGGAAGAAAGAAAAGAAAAAGCCACTACTTGTAGCATGTGATGTTTACAGACCTGCTGCTATTGACCAATTAAAACAACTTGGTAAAGAATTAAATATTGAAGTATATTCTGAAGGAAAAGAAGATCCAGTATTAATAGCCGAAAATGCTATTAAATATGCCAAGGATAATAATTACGATTATATTCTAATTGATACTGCAGGAAGAATTCAAATTGATGAAAAATTAATGGATGAATTATTGAATATATCAAATAAGGTTAATCCCGAAGAAACTCTCCTTGTAATTGATGCCATGATGGGTCAAGATGCAATAAGTGTTATTGAAGGATTTAATAACAAAATACCTCTAAGCGGTGTTATACTAACTAAATTAGATGGTGATACAAGAGGTGGAGTAGCTCTATCGGTTAAACATTTAACAAATCTTCCAATCAAATTTATGGGTACATCCGAAAAGATGGATGGATTATCACCTTTTTATCCAGACAGAATGGCCTCTCGTATTTTAGGAATGGGTGATGTCCTTTCAATTGTTGAAAAAGTAGAAAGTGAAATAGATGAGAAGGAAGCAGAAAAAACAGCAAAGAAAATGATGAAAGGAACATTTGACTTAGAAGATTTTCTAAAACAACTTAATCAAATAAAGAAATTAGGCCCTCTTGAAAATATCCTAAAATTACTACCAGGTGCCAAAAAAATGGGACTAAATAATATAAATATTGATCCAAAAATAATGAAAAAAACAGAAGCTATTGTCTTATCGATGACTAAAGAAGAAAGAAGAAAACCAGAAATATTAAAAGCTAGCAGAAAAAAAAGAATAGCAGATGGCTCTGGTACTACAGTAGCAGATGTCAATAAATTATTAAATCAATTCGAAGAAATGAAAAAAATGATGAAGATGATTGGAAATGGTAACTTTAAAATGCCATTCTAGTCTTTTTTTCTATAAAATGGGGCGTATTTACTATCAACATAACAACCATAAACATATTATATGTTAGATAGGAGGAATAGTAATGAATTTCAAAGATGGCTTTAGCCAAGGCATGTATGATGGTGATATCGATATCAATATAACTAATAAAAATATTAATGATAATACTAATATGAATACCAATATGAATAAAAATATGAATAATAGTTGCTGCTCAGTAGGACCAAACATGGGAAGTGCTCCAATGATGGGAACTATATCCTGCCCAATCGTTGAGCCAATGAAAGAAAGAATTGTATATCGAAATATATATCATACTGTACCACATGTTTGTCCAATAAATACAAAAGTAATAAATAATCATATTTATAAACATACATATGAGCCAAGATACACTTGCTGTGAAGAAAATGTAGTTTCAAATGAACAATGCGGTAGTTGCTGTGACTTTAATTAGAGCATCTGCCCTTTTTCTTTTGTAAAAAATAAGAAGAATTGCCAAAAACAAACAAATGTGCTATAATACCAAGTCAGAAAGGAAGAAATATGATTTATGGGACCAAGCAATGGAGTTAACTTAAGCAAAGTATCTTATTTTCCACTTGAAGAATATTTTTCAAAAATAAAATTAAATGACACTATATTAGTTCATCTTGATGAGACAAATAGAGATTTTGATAAATATATCAATCAACTAAAAAAATTTCCACCACTTACAATTTTATATTTTTTAATAAACTCGTTTTCTAATGAAATCATTGATACAAATTTGATTGAAAATCATATTATAGATCCAATTGAAATAAACAATTATAATATTTTTATTAAAAGTCTATCAATGAATAATAAAAGAATAAAAGAACTTCATCAGTTTGTTACAAGAGATACTAATCTTAATGATTATCGAACAAGTGAAGTTAGAGTAAGTGGAATTAATAATGGTAAAGAGGAAATCTTTTGGTATGGAGTTAATCCAGAAGAAATAAATAAATTCATGAATGATTTTCTAAAAATTTATCATAATCATTCACTTTCATTTATCAACCAAAATCCATTTATTAAAGGGGCCCTGTTACATTTACTATTTGTAAGGATTCATCATTTTAGCGATGGAAATGGACGTACTGCTCGTATAATACATACAATAAAATTTACACAGATGGTAAATGATATTTACAAATGTCACTTGAAAATTTCACCACTCCATTTATCTCAGAGCATTCTACTAAATAAGATTACGTATCAAAAAAGAATCAATAATATATATTTTGATTTAGAACATGATTCTAATAAGGAAATAAATGATTTTATTGATTTCATTCTTGATATGACAGATGAACATTTTATATGGGAAATCAGTTAGAAAATGCAAGTTCAATTATGAAAAACATAAAGGATACAGTTTCAATTAATGAAATAGAAAGAATAGCTAAATCAATGCGACTTTCTAGAAGAAGATAATTTGGCTCTTCTTTTTTTTATAAAATATAGATTTTTTTTAAATTATTTAGTAAAATTATTTTAGGAGGAGAAAAAATGAAAAAATACATTTCAGAATTTGTTGGAACTTTTGTTTTAGTATTAGTAGCATGTGGAGTCGCAGTAGTAACAGGGACAAATGTTGTAGCTACATCCCTAGCTTTTGGATTAGTAATTGTTGCTATGGCATATTCAATAGGAAATATATCAGGCTGTCATATTAATCCGGCTGTATCATTTGCTATGCTTTTGACTAAAAAAATGAATATCAAAGATTTTTTCGGCTATGTTATTTTCCAGGTACTAGGAGCAATTGCTGGATCAGCTGTTCTTGGAGTATTATTAGGGAATTTTGATACATTAGGGGCAAATTCATATGGTATGCAAGGAAACTTAGCTACAAATGTATGGCTTGCTATTTTAATAGAAGTGTTACTAACATTTATTTTTGTATTAGTTATTCTTAATGTAACATCTAAAAAAGAGCACACAAATATAGCAGGATTAATAATTGGTCTTACACTAACATTAGTACATTTACTTGGAATAGCCTTTACAGGAACAAGTGTAAATCCAGCTCGAAGCCTAGCTCCAGCCTTACTTCAAGGTGGAGAAGTATTAAAAGAAGTATGGGTATTTATATTAGCTCCATTAGCAGGATCATTTCTTGCCAGCATGTTTTATAAATATATTATAAAAGATGAAAAGTAAAAACAAATTCTAAGAAAACACTTATCAATTGAACTGCCCCTTAGAGTAGACATTAATAAAAAACAGTTCAATAAAAGTGTGTTAAAATACACTTCCGAAAGGAGGTGTATTTTTATGGCTAAAAAAGGATAAAAGTTTCAAAAAAATACACAAAAAGAGAAAAATAATTTTTTCTTTTTAATCTACTGTTTTTTTTGATGTCTTCTAAATAGGGCTCTCATCATATGGTAAGTTTTTTTAAGCAATACT
This sequence comes from uncultured Caryophanales bacterium, assembly GCA_947168625.1. GTDB lineage: Bacteria > Bacillota_I > Bacilli_A > RF39 > UBA660 > CAG-302. The sequence goes on along the minus strand of CAMVMQ010000032.1, from coordinate 4,981 downwards.
ATTGTATGCGAGAACAAAAGTATCAACTTTATTAAAATAAACCTTAAAATAAAAGAGATGAATCCTTTGAAAATAAAAAAAGAATAATTATAATTGACTTAGATACATAATTTAGTATATACTTTGACTGCAATTGTAAAAAAAGGAAAAATTAATTTTTCAAAGGAGGTTTTAATTGAAAAAAATACTGTATTTTATTATTGTTTTCCTGTTTACTATAATAGGAATTACAGTTAGGGCAGAAGAGGTAACTCTTGTCAAAGAAAGGATTGGAGATCTCTATACATATTACTATGATAGTAACTTTGGAAGAAATAGATTTCTGTATTTAAATAAATATCTTTTTGGAGAAAACTATGCCTATTGCATAGAATTAGGTAAGTATATATACGGGAATCAATATAGCTATAGTACATCATTTGATAGTGCAGGGCTAAGTGATGAAGACTTAGAATATATTAAACTGGTAAGTTATTATGGTTACGATTATCCTGGACATAATACAGATGAGTATTATATGGCTGCTCAAGATTTAATTTGGATAAGATTATCAAATATTCATGTTAAGTGGGTTGAAAATATGAATCCAAATAATATTGTTGAAGTAAATGAAGAAAAGGAGACTATTAAAAATCTTATCACTAATCATTATAAACTACCATCTTTTGCCGGTAAAACTATTAATGTTATTAGCGGAAAAGAAACGATAATAATAGATGAAAACAATGTTCTTTCAAACTATAAGACTGATAGTCAAATGGCTAAAATAGATGGAAATAAATTAATTATTGATGGTAACATTGATACTAATGAAATAAATTTCACTAAAAATATAAATAGTAATAAAGTATTCCTTTTATATCATAATGGTGCATCACAAAAGATGATATCTGCAGGTAAAGTAAAAGATGTAAAAAGTAAAATAAAGTTAAATATTATAAATGGTTCTATTACTATTCATAAAAAAGATTCAGTTAATGGTGATAAACCCAGTGGTGAAGCATCATTGAAAGGAGCTAAATATGTTCTATATGATAAAAATAGTAATAATGTTGGCACATTTATAACAGGAGAAAGTGAAAAAATTGAACACTTACCACTAGGAGAATACTATATCAAAGAAGAAAAGCCAAGCCCAGGTTACTTATTAGATGATAATATCTATACAGTAAGTATTACCGAAGATAATCTTAATAATAGTTTAGAAGTTTATGAAGAAGTTATAAAAAGAAAAGTAGACATCTTTAAGACTTTTGCAAGTGGTTCTACTGGAAGTTTAATTCCTGAAGAAAATGTCTCATTCGAAATATATGATAAAAATAACAATTTAATAGATACAATTACCACGGATAATAGCGGATATACTTCTACTACTCTCCCTTATGGAACATATACTCTAAAGCAAATTACATCACCTAAAGGATATGAGAAAATTAGTGATCAAAAACTGATTATTAATGAGTATGATTCTAGACCGATTTATAAACTGTATTCAGATGCACCAATTAAATCTTTTCTTCGAATTATAAAAAAAGATTTTGATACTAAGGAAATAATAAAAAAATCCAATGTCAAATTTCAAATCTTTGATGTAAAAAACAACAAATATTTATCTTTTGATAATACTGATATTTTTGAATTATCAGAAGATGGAACTTATATAACTAAAGAAGAACTACCATCAGGAATTTATCAAATACATGAAGTTGATGAAAAAATGAATGGATATTTATACAATAATGAATATATAGAATTTGAGATAGATGAAAATTCCAATTTCATCCAAGATGAGGAAAACAGAAAAGTACTAGAAGTGACTTTTTATAATAAAAAGGTTTTAGGAAATATTGAACTTCATAAATATGGAGAAGATATTATCTATGAGAACAATTCATATAAATACAAAGAAACATTACTAGAAGGTGTAGTCTTTAAAGTTTACGCTAAAACAAATATTTATGATAACGAAAAATTAATTTATGAAATGGATAACGAAGTAGGAGAGATAATCACTGATGCCAACGGTTATGGAAGAATAGATAATCTTCCTCTAGGAGATTACTATCTAAAAGAAGTGTCATCATCTAAAGATAATAATGTAAGTGAAATAACTTATAATGTTAGTTTAAAATATCAAGATCAGTATACCCCCGTTGTAGTGGAAAATGTTGACGTCTATAACTATATTTCAAAAGGAAAACTAATAATTAATAAATATGAAACATCTAATAATGCACCAATACCGCATACACTAATTGAAATAAGGAAGGATAAGGAAACTGTTATATATAAAGGATATACCGATGATAATGGTAAAATAATTATAAATGACTTAAAATATGGTGATTACTTTTTAGCTGAAGTAGAATCAGCTACTGGCTATAAATTACTTGAAGAAAACATTCCATTTACTATTAGCAAAGAAGAAACTACACTTGATATTTATAATGAACGATTGGAGGTACCAAACACATCATCCTATTTTAGCGCTTTTATAATTATTTCAACAATATCTTTATTATTTAGTCTGATTGTTTTAATCTTTTTTCATCGGTATAAAGTATTAAACGTATTATGTATTATAATTCTTTTAATAGGGGTCACTACAGCTACAGTATCATATTACCAAATAAAAAAAGATAAGATAAAATCAACTAAAGCAGTAGAAGCCTTTTTAGAAAATAAAATAGATGGTAACTATGAAGAAAAATATAAATACAATGCTATTATTGAAATTCCTAGTATCAATTTAAAAAGAGGTATACTAGACGTAAATAATGAATATAATAAAGCCAAATACAATATTGAATTAGTAAAAGAAACAGAAAATACCATCGTTCTAGCATCACATAACGGGAATAGTTATAACTCCTTTTTTGGAAATTTACATAATTTAGAATTGGGAGATATAATTAACTATTACAAAGATAGTAAACTATATAGATATGTTTATAGTGATAGTTATGAAATTAAGAAAGATGGTCATGCAGATTTATATCATAAAAATGAAAAAAATAGCATTATACTGATAACTTGTAAGGATGGTACTGATGATGCCCAAGTAATTCATATTGGCTATTTAAAGGAAATACAAAATTATTAAAAATTTAATTTCTTTTATTTTGATATTATTAGTTATCTACATATTATACAAAGAGGATAAGTAAATTTATCCTCTATTTTATTATACAAAACCAAAATATCAGTTAAAATATTACATATAAAAATACCTTTCTTTTTAAAGAAAAATATATAGGAAGACAAAAACATCTTCTTGATTACTTGCAATTTTGATAATGCCGTGATAAAATTGATATGATGGTAGGTAGATTATTATGAAGAAGAAAAAAGTCGAAAAAGTACTATTGACAGACCATTTTGCATATCAAATAGATAACAATGTTATTTACATATTTCAAGAAGAAGAAAGGATTCCAAAAGATGAACTACTAATAGCTTTTAAAAAGATATCTCTCCTTATCGATGATGAAGATATTTCTTATGTAAATATATCTTCTAAAAATATCGAAAAAAGGAAAGATCTTTATCAAGATTTAGGCTTTTCTTTATCATATTATAGTATAGATAAACTAAATAAATTATATGAAGATTATCCTAATAAGAAAGCATATCGTTGTTATGCAGTTATGACAAAAAGTGATTTTCTAAATATAAGTAAAGAAGAAAAAACTTTAACAATTGATAAAAAAGAAATTAAGGAAAAAATAAATATAGACACTAGTGACAGTGGTTTTGTTAGTAATGTTCTTATCTTATCAGGAGGTTTAATTCTACTTTGCTATCTTTTCGCAGAATGCGCATTATCATTAATTAAATAGGAAGGTGATTATTATATGACTATAGATAGTATATTAGTAATATTACAAAAGGTTATCGATATATCTTTGGTATGGGTAATTGTATATTTTATTCTAAAAAATATTAGAAATAATGTAAAGATGATACTTCTATTTAAAGGAGTAGCGATTATACTTATTGTTAAAGTATTAAGCGATGTCTTAAATTTAACAACTATTGGATTGCTTTTAGAGTACGTGATTATGTGGGGACCGTTAGCACTTGTTATCATCTTTCAGCCAGAGATTAGAAATATGCTAGAACACCTAGGAAGAAAACAAATTCTTGGAAGACATAAAGTACTTACTCTTGACGAAAGAGAAAAACTTGTCTACGAGGTAATTAATGCTGTTGATTATTTACGAAAATCAAGGATAGGAGCCCTAATCGTAATCGAAAGAGATATTAGTTTAAATGAATATATCGAAAGAAGTAAACCAATCTATGGTGACATTTCGTCTGAACTATTAATATCAATTTTCTTTCCAAGAAATCCACTTCATGATGGTGGAGTTATTATTGAAGGAAATAAAATAACATCTGCTGGAGCTGTTTTCCCAATAAGTATTAATAGTAAAATAAGTAAGAAATTGGGTACCCGTCATAGAGCCGCTATTGGAATAAGTGAGGAGTCAGATGCTATTGCAATAGTAGTAAGTGAAGAGACTGGTAAAATATCGATTGCTATTGGAGGCAACCTAAATTACAATCTTTCTTTAGATGATGCTCGTATGATCCTCGTTGAAGAATTGAAGCCAAAGAGAGAAGTTCTATTAGATGATGAGTTTGAAGATGAGGAGGGAGACAATAATGAAAGCGCTTAAGAAAATAATTAAGAGTATTAAGAAAACCTTCCGAATTATAGCTAGAATAATTGATAAAATAATTGTAACACCAGTTACGAAATTTGGCTTATTTATAAGTGAAAAAGCTGGAAAAGGAGCAATTAAATTTGAAAAATGGCTTGGTAAAAGAAACACCATGGTCTTTGTATCGCTATTACTTGCCATACTGTTCTTCTTTTATGTCGACAACCAAGCAAGTACTGTTATAGATAGTGCGGCCGAAGTCTTAGAAAATCAAATAGTAGAGGCTACTTATAATAAAGAAGCCTATATAGTCG